>DASVCM010000808.1:0-15044 GCA_036381635.1 Lacipirellula sp. | reverse complement strand
ATCTACGGCTACGACAAGATTCCCGAAGACACGAACGTGAAGATGGCGGCCTCGACGCGCACGCGGCAGGATCGTGTGCTGGCGCACGTTCGCGAGGTGATGGTGGCGGCGGGGTTTGACGAGGCGATGACGCTCAGCGCGGTCGATGAGTCGCTCGTCGATGCGATCCAGCCGTGGACGGAGGCGGCGCCGCTCGTGGCCTCGACGCCGGTGCTGCGTCGTGCCGACCGGCTGCGGCAATCGCTCGCGCCGAGCTTGCTCGCGGCGCGACGGCATAACGAAAAGCTGTCCAACCCGGTGATCGAGCTGTTTGAAATTGCCAACGTGTATCTGCCGATCGATGGGGCGCTGCCGGAGCAGAAGCGAGTGCTGGGACTCACCAGCGGCGGCGGTTTCCTGGAAGTGAAAGGCGTGATTGAGGCGCTAGTCGCGCGAATGGCGCCGTCGTCGGAGTTGGAAGTTGGCGAAGTTGAGTACCCGCTGCTCGACGACGCCCGGCAGGCGCGGCTGCGACTGGGAGATCATCTGCTGGGATATCTCGGCGAGTTGAGCGACGCGGGGCGCGAGCGGTTCGAGCTGCGCGGTTCGTCTACCGTTGCGGAAATCGATCTCGACGTGCTCGTTTCGGCGGCGGAGCTCGTGCCGACCGCCGAGCCGCTGTCGCCCTATCCGCCGGTGAGCCGCGATGTGAACATCGTGGTTCCCGAGACGGTCCACTGGGCTGAGGTCGCCGATTTGGTTCGCGTCGCGGGCGGCGAGGTCCTCGAGGCCGTAGAATACCGCGAGACGTACCGCGACCCGCAGCGGCTCGGCGGGGGGCGGAAGAGCCTGCTGTTCAGCGTGCAACTGCGGTCGAACTCCGGCACGCTGACCAATGAGCAGGCCGACGGCGTGCGGGACCGCATCGTGCGGCTTCTCGGCGAGCAGGTCGGCGGCGAGCTGCGAGCATAGGGGCCAAGGAGCCCGAAGCGCTAGCAAGGGCGAGCGGGCGTTGCAAAAGAGGATCGCACCACGCCCTTGCTAGCGCATCGGGCTCCTTTTCATGCGACGGAGAACCGATGACCGGCGCTCTCTATTTCGGCTACCTGCTGATCGCGATCTCCGCGATCTTCTTGGCGCTGCACACGCAGCACTGGCTCGACTGGCGTAAGCTTCCGGCTGGCAAGCGGCGAGAATTCCTGCGGCGGCAACTGCAGCGGCGATTTGTCGCCAGCGCCTTGATCGGCGTCGTCGGCGCCGCGATGACGCTGGTCGATCACGTGCCGCGGACGCCGGAGGCGATGAGCGCCTATCTGTTCGCGCTGCTGTTGGGCGGCATGGTGATTGTGGCCATCGCGCTGGTCGATTTCCGCGCGACGCGGAAGATGCGTGATGACGAGCAGCTTGATCTGCTGGCCGATGCACTGCGTAAGGCGGCCAGCCAGGGGCCGCGAATGAACGCGGATTTGACGGATTGATGCGAAAAACGGTGTTCGCCCTTGCTAGCGCTTCGGGCTCCTGTCACCGCTTCGAGATGGCAAGGATGTCGAAGTGCTTTTGGGCGGTCATCTGCTCGCGGCGGAGGCGCGGCCCGCGCGGGTTGGCGCCAGGTTCGTAGCGGAACACCTCGTAGCCGTTGCCGGTGAGCAACTCGTAGAGGACGTGGCGGTCGTACCCTTTGAGCTTGCGGAAGACCTCGGTGCGGACGACCGGCTGGTGCTCGCGCAGGATGGGTAGGATCGACTTGAGAATCACGCGGTCATAGCCCTCGGCGTCGACTTTCACGTAGCTGAGCCGGGGGAGGAGCTCGGCGTATTCGGTTCGTAGCAGCCGGAGCAGATTGCGGCCGACGACCGATAGCGGGTACCGGCGGCGAAGCGGATTGCGCCGCCAGCGGCCCGGCAGACCGCCGTTACAGAACGATGCGTCGCCGTAGTGGAAGACGTAGGCGCCGTCCTCCTCGGTGGCGGCGATGCACTCGGGGATGATCCGAGCAGCCGCCGGGTTTAACGCTGCATTAACTTCCAGCACCTTGAATACGTGCGGGTTGGGCTCCAAAGCGAGCACGCAACCGCTCTCTCCCGCGGCCAGAGCCATCGGCACGCTGGTGTCGCCCGAGTGGGCGCCGACGTCGATGGCGAAGTCGCCCGGTCGGATGAACTGGCGGAGGCCGTCGACCTCCTCCTGCGTGATGAGCTGCTGGCTCACGCGCGGATGCCGCCACTGGGCGAAGCGGACCACCCCGTCGGTGGGAAGGCAGAATTCGCGAATGTCATGGCCCCATTGGGCGAACGGCACTCGGGGGCGGCGGCGTAGCATAGGTAGGTGGAATGCGGAATTCGGATTGCGGGTTGAAGGTGAGGAACGTAGCAGATTCGGCGGGAAGCGGCAGGTGGAGTTCGGATAAATAGCCCGGCCATCCTGGCCGGGCGGGACGTTGGCGGCGTTGATATTGATTCGCCGGCCCAAGATGGGCCGGCTATATAATTCATGCTAGCGGCGTTTCAAGCTGCCGCCGTGTGGCGGGAATGGCTATATTGCGGCGCCTTGGGCGAACGGCTAGGCGTGTACCCGCTGCACCGGCGGGCTGTTAGCCCGCGGCTACTAGATCGTGCTACTTAACAGGCAAATTGATGGCGAGTAAGAAGGCGAAGCAGACGCGCACCGATGCCAAGGCGGCCGAGGCGCCGGCCAGGGACGAGAAGGCCCAGGGCGGCGGGTTCCTGGTGTTCCGCGAGACGATCGAGTCGATCGTCGTGGCCTTTGTGCTGGCGTTTTTGTTCCGCACGTTCGAGGCCGAGGCGTTCGTCATTCCCACCGGTTCGATGTCGCCTTCTCTGCAGGGGCAGCACAAGGACGTCGAGTGCACCGAGTGCGGCTACTCGTTCCGCGTGACGGCCAGCTCCGAAGGCGAAGCTCGCGACAAGATGATCGCCCAGTTGCGCGCGGTTCCCTCGCATTTGAAGCAAGTCAATCGAGCGCTCGACGCCGAGGAGGCGGCCGGGCGCGGCCGGAGCCAGCGAGCGCAGTACCTGCGCGGCCAGCGAAACTATCTGCTCGACAGCCAGCAGGACCTGCCCAACGCGATCGCCAATGTCGAGGTCGTCGGCGGCATGTGCCCCATGTGCCGGCAGTTGATGCCAATGCGCTCTGACCTGCCGGAGAACGTCCGCGACGTCATCGACGTCGACGAAGTGGAGGAGCAGCCAAGCTATCCCGGCGACCGCATCCTGGTGAACAAGTATGGCTTCGACTTCAGCGAGCCGGAGCGGTGGGACACGATCGTGTTCAAGTTCCCCGGCGACGGGAACATGAATTACATCAAGCGCTTGACCGGCCTGCCGGGCGAAACGGTGCGGGTTTACCAGGGAGACCTGTTCACAAAACCGCTCGATGCGCCGGCCAGCGAATTCGAGATCGAGCGGAAGCCGCCGGATAAAGTCGAGGCGATGCTCCATGAAGTACACAACACCGACTACGAGGCGGCGGCGCTGCACCGCATCGGCTTCCCGCTGCGTTGGGACGCGACGACGCCGGACGGCTGGAACGTCGAAGCGGAGCCTAACGATAGGACAGTCGAGCAACTCTTTACGGTCGACTCGCCGGCGGAAGGCGGCACGGCATGGCTGCGCTATCGGCATGTCCTCCCTGGCGACGAGGAATGGCAGCTTGCCCGCGACGTCGAGGAGGCAGGGTCGGTCGAGGCGGTCGAGCAAGCCGAGGGCGTGGATATGGACGAGCTCAAACAGTACGTCTATCCACGGCTCATCAACGATTTCAACGCCTACAACGCGCGGCTCACGCGGCAGCACGCCATTCAGGACGGCTGGAGGATTAATCCGAACAAATTTGGGCCGGACGCCGGCAGTCTCGGAACCGAATGGGTGGGCGATTTGGCGATGGAAGCTGACGTCGAAGTCGGCGAAGCCCGCGGAGAGTTGGTGCTCGACCTGGTCGAGGCGGGTTATCACTTTCAGGCGGCCATCGATTTAACCAGCGGCACGGCGACGCTGTCGATCGTCGACGGCCGCACCGGCGAGCGCGTCGAAGGATTCGAAGCGACGCGGCAGACGGGCATCACTGGCGCCGGCGAGTACAGCCTCCGCTTCGCGAACGTCGATGACCGGCTCCTGTTGTGGGTCGACGGCGAGCTGGTTGCCGAAGGCGCCGTCGCGTACAACCCCGACGAGCTGTTCGACGGCGGCCGGGCCGGCATGGTCCCGTGGGCGAGTGCGAACCCCGCCGAGGATCAGGGCGACCTGGCGCCGGCGGGCGTCGGAGCCCGCGGGGCGAAACTAACGGTCACTCGCTTGTCGGTGCTTCGCGACATTTATTACATCGCTACGAAGTACCCGCAGGATCAGGGCCGTTCGTTCGTCATCGACTACGACTACACGCAACTGACCTTCGACCAGTTGCTTTCGCGGCCCGAGCATTTCGAGCACTTCGGGACGCGGCACGCCCGCGATTTCGACGTGGAAGAAGGGCAACTGCTGGTCCTCGGCGACAACAGCCCCGAAAGCAAGGACTGCCGGCTGTGGATGATGGGCGATTCGCACAGCGGCATCCCCGGCGGGCCGTACCTGGATCGGGAGCTGCTGATCGGCAAAGCGGTGGCCGTGTTCTGGCCCCACTCGTGGGGCGGCATCCCGGGGTTGAAGAAGCTGCCGGGGTGGCCGAATTTTCGGGATATGAGGTTGGTTCGATAACGCGGCTCGAACTTGTCACGTCGAGGTCTGCCGAGACGTCCGGCGTGTGTACAAGTCGGTACACGGGCCGGACCCCTCGGCGGACCTCGGGGTGACAAGGTTTGATGAACTTTCGTCATGGAGGACGAAACGTATGACTCTCTTACGCGTCCGCGGCTTGGTGAAGAACTATGGCCGGCGGCGGGTGGTGGATGGCGTCGATTTTGAGGTGCGGCCGGGCGAGATCGTCGGGCTGCTTGGGCCCAACGGCGCCGGCAAGACGACGACCTTTCGCATGGCCTGCGGCATGATCGACCCCGACGCGGGGCAGGTCGTGCTGCAGGACAAGGATGTCACCAACTGGCCGATGTTCAAGCGGGCCCGCGAAGGCGGGATGGGCTACCTCGCGCAGGAGTCGAGCGTCTTCCGCAAGCTCTCGGTGCAGAACAACCTGCTGGGCGTGATGGAGATGCTCGGCATGAGCCGCAAGGAGCGGCGGCGCCGATGCGATGAACTTCTCGAGCAGTTCGGCGTCACGAAGCTGCGCAAGGCGAAGGCCATGTCGCTCTCCGGCGGCGAGCGGCGGCGGGTGGAAATCGCCCGCTGCCTGGTCTCGAACCCGCGGATCATTCTGCTCGACGAGCCGTTCACGGGCATCGACCCGGTGACCATCGCGAGCATTCAGGACATCGTTCGCGACTTGCGCTCGCGCGGCATTTCGATTCTCATCACCGACCATCAGGTTCGCGAGACGCTGGAGATTACCGATCGCAGCTACGTTATCCGGGCGGGGCAGGTGCTGTGCCACGGCCGGCCCGAGGAGGTGCTGAGGAATCCCGAGGCGCGGAAGTATTACTTCGGCGAGGGGATGGACGTCGTGGTGCGCGGCCGTCCGGAAGCGGGCCATGCCGCGGCGACGATGGCGCCGGCGGCGCTTAGCCCGCAGAGCCGGTTGGCGGCGCTGCGGCAGCGCTTGAGCGGTCGGCATCAATCGCCGAACGACGCGGCGTAGCAAATCGATGGCGCACCGCCGCGGAGCCAAGTAGCCGCGGCCTAACAGGCCGCCGGTGAAGCGGCGCTGAGGATCGCCGGCATGGGGTGTCTGCGCCGCTTCTCCGGCGGGCTGTTAGCCCGCGGCTGAGAGGAAACGTAGTGCGATTAGTGGTGCGCGTGGGCCAGCACCACGTCGCTGGCGAAGTCTTCGGCTTCGGCGGCCGCGTGACCATCGAGCGGCGCCGCTCCCGCATTCACGCCGCAACCGGGATTGAAGATCATCGACGGGAACATCGCGAGCATCGCCTGCCAATAACGCTCGTAGGCCGGGTAGTCGATCTCCGGATGCTGCTGTTGATACTCGTGCAGCTTCGCCTCGAGCGTGGTGTGCGTCAGCCGCGGATGGCGGTGGTGAGGGCCGTGAATGAAGATGTCGAAGTTCAGAAACGAGCTGAGCCGCAGCAGCCACTTGCGCGGCAGCACGGTGCGGGTGCCTTGGAGCGGATCGAAGCTGGCCATGCCGAGGTGCTCGGTAAACTTGCGGAACGTTTGCATGAACGCCGCCAGGTACATCGGCAGGATGATGACCAGCAGGTGCGCCGGCCACTGGTGGGTGAGCGTCGTGTAGGTCCAGATGCCGCCCCAGACCGCGGCAATGCCCAGGTACTCGTTGCGGATGTCGCGACGGACGGCGGGGTTCTTGATCGGCGAATTCTTGTGAAAGAAGATCCGGCCGTAGATGATCGGCCCCGCGGCGATGCCGCAGAACAGGTCGAACCACACAAACGCGCGGCGGAACGCCAGCGACGCGCTCGGGTCGCTGTAGGGCCACAGCTCCCAATCCTTCGGCGTGTTCAGATACGCATGGTGGCGGATGTGGACTTCGCGGTAGGCCGTGTAGGGAGTGAACATCACGGTCCCCAGCATGCGGCCTGACCAGATCGAGAGGAAGCGCGATTTGAACAGCGTTTGGTGCGCCGCCTCGTGAAGCGCGCTGGTCCAGCAGAAGGTCATGCACGCGGTGAAGCCGACCAGAATTGCGACCATCCACGGCGTCGCGGCATTCCACGCGTGCGCATCGCTGAGCAGATGCCCGTTTACGGCCATCGCCGTCGCGGCGGCAGGCACCGAGAGCATGCGCGGCAACGTGCGCTTTTCGCCGAGCGAGCGCTCTTCTTCAGCAGTGAATTGAGTGACCGAAGCCAAAGGACTCACCATGGTGCGAGGGACGCGCCGTGAACTGCCATCTGCGCGTAAAGCGCACCCTCATAAGCAGTTGTGACATCCTTGAAGGCGGGAGCGCGCCAGCTATCGGTTCCTGCTGACGGCCGGGTAGCGGAGGCCCGAAAATTCGGACTCACAGTTTGCCCGAAACGCAATGTTTGCTCAACCGTGTTGGTCTATTTTACGTTATCTAAAGGGAGAATTAGGGTCAAACGAGCGGCAGGCAGCCACTTCGCTCGTTTTGCGAATAGCCAGTCGTTGAATTACTGTTAGCGGCGCGTAGATTTACCGCCTGATTACGATGAATGGGTCCGAATTAGGCGCCTGGGCTGCTAAAGTCGTGCCGGGGCGCGATTTGCACGGGACCGCACGGCAACTTAGGGTGGAGATGGCGAAATCCGACCTAGGGGCCCGCTTTTGCCCCATCTTCCTCTGACACTTTGACTTAGATGCTGTTTCGTTCGAACCCGCCCCAGACGCCGTACACGATTGCGACCGACGTCAACCTGACGCCGGAGGAGCGGCTCGCCGTGGGCGGCGGCGAGGCGGCGGCCAGTTGCGGGCTGTATTTTCCGCACTCGACGCCGGAAACCGAGCTGTTTTGGGTGAAAGCGTTCGAACGGGGCCGACTCGTTGGCTTGGCGCCGGTCGTTAAACTGCGCAAACGCAAGGCGACCGACATGCTGCGGCCTGCCGTGCGGAGATGGCTGGGTCCGGTTTTAGGGCCGCTGGCCAAAAAAACGACGCTGCTGTTGGACACGGCGTTCATGGCCTACGACGCGCGTTCGCCCTTCTTCACGGCGCCGGGGGCGGATCGCACGGCGGTGAAGCGAGCGATCTCGGCGTTTCTGAAAAAGCAGAAGAAGGTTGATACCATCTGGATCTCCGAGCCGCCCGAGGAAGCCGAATGGGCTGCCAGCGAGAAGTACCACCAGTTCCACACGCTGCCGATGGTGCAGGTCGTGGTCGAGGGCTGTACGTCGCTTGACGACTACCTGGCGACGCTCAATCGCAACCGGCGGCGGAACTTTAGACGCGAGCGCGAGTTGTTCGCGAACTGCGGCGGGGCAATTCAGGAATATCGCGGCGTGATCGGCGACAATCCTGAGTTGCACAAGCAGGTGATGGCGTGCCTTCACTCCAGCGGCGCGCACACGCAGTTCAACGTGCCGTACAACGATGTGCTGACGCACCCGGAGGCGATCGCCAAGCAGCGGCAGATCGTGTTAACGGCGCATGTCGACGGCAAAGTCGTCGGCTTCATGAGTTTGCTCGTCGACGGCCGGCGGCTAATGCAATGCCACGGCGGGCTCGACTACCAGAAGTCGCACGAGGTGAAGGCGTACCACAACCTCATCTCGGCGGCGATTGAACTGACGATCAAAGAGAAGCTCGACACGCTCACGCTCGGACCGATGACCAACGAGACGAAGCGCCGCGCCGGCGGCGTGTTTCGGCCGATCGTGTCGAGCTTGTGGAACCGCTTGCCGGGGGATGCGTTCTTCGCGAAGAAGGTCTTTTCCAAGAACTTCGAAGTGTACCGCGGCGAACTCGGGGCGGAGTTCGACCCCGAAGTGGCGCTGAACTGACGCTTAACGCAAGTAGCCGCGGCCTAACAGGCCGCCGGTGAAGCGGTGCAAGCGCCCCACGCCGGCCAAGATCAGCGGCACTTCACCGGCGGGCTGTTAGGCGCGCGGCTACTGCGCGAACTGAAGCGTCGTCCTTTCACTTCCCGTTGCCGGCGCCGGAGATCGCGGCGATGAGGCTGTCGAGCCAGCGGGCCGGCAGAGCGGCGCGGGCGAGCTGCAGGCCCAAGGCGTCGGCGCCGACGATGTAGTGAAGCTTCGGACGCCGGGCGCGAAGGGCCTTTGAGACGGCGCGCGCCACGGCCTGCGGCGAAGTGGCCGACTTGGCGCCGCGCTCGTTGAACTTCGCCGCGCGGCGGTAGAGCTTCTCATAGCCGTGCTGCAGTTCGGGCGGTATAGCTTCGGTCCGCTCCGCGAGGGACAGCCGCGCTTTGTCGAAGATGGCGGTGCCGACCTGGCCAGGACGGACGAGCGAGATCGGGATGTTCCACGGCCGCAGCTCGATGCGCAGCGCGTCGGAAAGGGCCTCAAGCGCGAACTTGCTCGCCGAGTAGGCGCCCACCATCGGCAGCGAAATGTAGCCGTTCATGCTCGAGATGTTCACGACGCGCCCCCCGCCGGCGCGGAGCATCGGCAGGCAGCTCTGGATCATGCGCAACGGGGCCAGAGTGTTCACTTCGAAAATGCGGCGCAGCTCGTCGATATCGGTGAGCTCAACCGCGGCCGGCGGGCCGATGCCGGCGTTGTTCACCAGCGCGTACAGGCCGTCCGGCGCCAGCTCGCGAAGCTCGCCGATCACCCGCTCGACCTGCTCGGGCTGCGTTACGTCGAGCCAGACCGGCGTCGGGTTCGGCGCGGCGCCGGCCTCGATCGCACAACGGCCGCGGTCGCAGCGGCAGCCGGCGAACACCCGGTAGCCTTGGCTCGCCAGCAGTTGGGCCGTGGCCAGGCCAATGCCTGACGAAGCGCCAGTCACCAGTACGGCCCGCGGCAAGGTGTCCATGAAGTTAACCTGGAATTAGCCGGGCGCGGCCGCCAGGCGGCCGACCTATCCGTGCCACGGGGAGGATTGTTCCGTAAGAAGCCATCTTTGAAGATAGCAGAAGCGGCGGCTGAGGCCATCTCGCAGGCTGTAAAGGCGCGGGAAATGCTCTACAGGAACGCGGCGCGCCGAGCCTCGCTGACGAAACCTGTGATTTCGCCGGGGGTTCAATAACCGTTGAGTTTCGCGCGGCGCCGGCGCTGCCCGCCGGGGCCGACGCTATACTGGCGGCGAGTTCGCTTGAGGCGGTTTCGTCAATCCCGATGCTGCTCGGTCATCGTCTGATTGACCGCGCGCCCACCCAGGAGAAGAGCGATGACACGGTACCTTTGGATCCTCGGTTTGTCGCTGGCAATGGCCGGCAGTGCGAGCGCCCAGGCGCCGGGCGACGAAGGCGCTGGAGATGCGGCCGGACGCGCCCCTCGCCGGCAGCCGGCGTCGCAGGACGCCGTTGGCGAAGAAGAGGAAGAAGAGATGGAACAGCCGGCGGACGACGATCGCGGCGCGCGGCGGCGCGGACGCGACGAGGCTGATGGCGATGACGATCGCCGTGGCAGCTTTGGCGATCGCGGCGGGCGGTTCGGCCGCGGCAATGCCATGTTCGAGGCGATCGACGCCGATGGAGACGGCAGCATCTCCAGCGCCGAACTGCGACGCTCCGCCGCGGCGCTGAAAAAGCTCGACGCCGACGGCGACGGTAACATCACGCTGGCCGAGGCCGGGAGCGCGGGCGGGCCGGGCATGCGAGTCGGCGGGCCGTTCGGCGGCGGCAGCCCCGAGCAAATGGTCATGGGAATGATCCAGCAGCTCGACCGCAATCGCGACGGTCAAATCGGCCTCGACGAAGTCGATGAGCGGTCGCTGCGGATGCTGAGCCAGTTCCGTGATATGAACGAGGACGGCAAGCTGAATCAGCAGGAGCTTCTGGCCGGCGTCCAACAGATGCAGCAGCGGATGGGCGGCGGCTTCGGCAACCCCGGCGGAGCTTTCGGCGGCGGCGGGTTCGATCCGCGGCAGATGACCGAGCGGCTCATGGCGAACGACCAGAACGGCGACGGCAAGCTCACCGAGGACGAGGTGCCGCCACAGATGCAGCGCATGTTGAGCCGCGCGGATGAGAACGGCGACGGCGAGCTCGACGCTGCGGAGATTGAAGCGTCGACCCGCCGGATGGGCGAGCGGTTCCGCGGCGGGTTCGGCCGCGAGCGTGGCGGCCGCGGCGAAGAAGACGCCGAGGAGGACCGCGGCTCGCGCAGGCGGCGGTCGGATGCCGAGGAGTGATTGACTTGCGTCAATGTCACAAGCCCGCGGGGCGTCCGTAGCCGGACGCCCCGCGTCGTTTCTTAGATTTAGCCCCGCCGCTTGCGGCGGGCAACGCGAAGCAAGCTCCGCGGCTAAATGCCTTTTAATTTACCGTCGTGAACGGCTGTTCCACCCGCGTCTCGACGGGCATGTCGATCGCCTCGGCGACCGCAATGTGCGGTCGGCCGGTCGCGTGCTCCGCAAGGTCGCCGAGGAGGTCTTGGTCGACCGTTTCGAGGTTCGCAATCTCACTCGGCTCCATCGCGCGGGCGAGGAGTTGAAAGCCAACCAGCACGAGCACGCCGACGACCAGTGCGACGTACCACACGGCCTCGCGATTGATGCTGTATATCTCGCCGCCGAGCGTGGGCCCAAGGACCGACGCGGTGGCCATCATTACGGCGTACCAGCCCATATAAGCGCTTTCGTTGCCGCGGTTACAGCGGTTGGCCACGAAGCCGGCGGCCATCGAGAACGACAGCATCTCGCCCATCGTGACGACGAGCATCGCGACGACGGCATAGGCCGCCATTTCGCCGAATGGCAGGATGCCCCAGCCGAGGCACGACAGGAAGCACCCCCAGCCGATGGTCCGCACGATTGACCAGTGCTTGATCGCGTCCAACAGCAGCATCTCGAAGGCCACGATGACCGTGGTGTTCACGGCGAACATCAGGCCGATCGCGGGCTTGGTAAGGTGGAAGTGATCGCGGAGGTACAGCGGATAGGTCGAGCCGAACTGGAAGAACACTGTCATGTTCGCCAGCAGCAACAACAGCATCGCGACGAACGGGCCGTCCTTCAGCGGAGAGCCTGCCGCCGCTGCGTGTTCTTCCTCGCTGGCGACCTGCGTCGTCGCCCGCATGCGGAAGAAGACGAGCAGAGCAGCCGCCGCGGCGAGCGTCGTAATCGCATCGACGGCGAACAGCAGGCCGAAGTGGATCGTGGCCAGCACGCCGCCGACGGCCGGGCCGAAGGAGAACCCGAGGTTGGCGGCGAGCCGCTGCAGCGCGAACGCGCGCGTGCGGTGTTCTGGCGCCGTGAACAGCGTGACCGCCGTCGCGTTGGCCGGTCGGACCGCCTCGGCCACGACGCTCAAGCTGAACAGCGACGCGGCGATCGCCGGCCAGGACTTCCACACCGGCAGCAAACAGAAGCCCGGTACGCTGAGGAACATGCAGATGGTCTGCAGGCGAATCGGGCCTAAGACGCCGGCGAGGCGGCCGCCAAGATACGCGCCGCAGACGGCGCCGACGCCGTACACGCCGATCAGCCGCCCGGCGAGCGCCTCGCTCATCCCCAGTTGCGAGGTGAGATATAGCGTCATGAACGGCAGCACCATCGTGCCGGCCCGGTTCACGAACAACACGATCGACAGCAGCCACACTTCGCGCGGCAGGCCGCTGTAGGCGGCTCGGTATCGCTGAAGAGTGGCGGTGATCATGGCGGTGGGCGAGGCATCGTGCTAGGGACCGCAGATGGACGCGATAAACTTGAGCGAGGTTCGCGTGGCAGGCGGACGGGCCGTGAGGGAGTATACTTTCAATCACTCCCTGCATCGCGGCAATAGCCGCGGGCTAACCGCCCGCCGGAGAAGCGGTGCAGACGCCCCATGCCGGCGAAGCTCCGCTGCACTTCACCGGCGGCCTGTTAGGCCGCGGCTAATGGCCGCGATTTAGGGTTATGTCGGCACGTCGGCATACTTCAAGCGGACGTCGAAGACGGCGCCAATCGGGTCGCCGTTCTGTACACTGATCGTGCCGCCATGGGCGTCGATGATCCACTTGGTGATAGCAAGCCCCAGCCCGGTGCCGTCGACGGCTCGGGAGCGGGCTTTGTCGACCCGGTAGAACCGGTCGAAGATTAGCTTTCGGTCCTCTTCCGCGATGCCGGGGCCAGTATCGGCAATTCGCAACGACACTTCGCCGTTGTCGGCGGCCATCGTGACTTCGACGCGGCCGCCAGGCACGTTGTAGCGAATGGCGTTGCCCACCAGGTTCGCAATGGCCTCTGCCAACCTGTCGCGGTCGCCGATCACCGGTGCGTGAACCAGCCGCTGGCCGATCGTCACATTGCGTTCGGCGGCGATCGGCTCGAGCAGCTTGCAGGTGTCCTCGACGACCTCGCGCAGGTCGAGATGGCTTTGGTCGAGGCTTGTCTGGCCCGCATCGGCGCGGGCGAGCGTCAGCAGCCCTTCGACGACGCCCTTCATCCGCTGGGCTGCGCGGCGGATCGGCTCAAGCATCTCGCGGTACTCCTCTTCGCTCCGCGGCTGCCGCAGGGCCAGTTCCGCCTGCGACAGCACGATCGACAGCGGCGTGCGCAGCTCGTGCGAGGCGTCGGCGGTGAAGCGCGTCTGCTGCTCGAAGGCGTGCTGGATCCGGTCGAACGCCTCGTTGAACGACGTGGCCAGATCGGCCAGCTCGGTTTCCATGCGCGTGACGTCGATCCGCTCTGAAAGGTTGGACGCGGAAACGGAGGCGGCCGCGCTGCTAATGCGTTTGATCGGCGCCAGCGCCCGGCCCGCGAGAAACCAGCCGGTGGCCAGCACCGCCAGGACGCCAACCGTGCCGACGGCAAGAATGAGGGCTGCCAGATTGCGAAGCTGGGCGCGCTCCGCGGCAACGCTTCGTCCGACAAGAATGAGCGAGTCGCCCGCGCCGTGGAGAACGGCCTCCCGGTAGTCGCCGCGGTCGCGAGCCCCCTCGCCAGTCGGCATCGGTATTTCGCGCGCCGGATCGGAGGCGTCGATTAATTTTCCGTTGGGGGCCCAAATGGAGTAATAGACGGCGTCATCGCCCTCTTCGTTGAACCGCTCAATCTGCCGCTGCGAAAGTTCCAGCTCGAAACGGCCGTCGCCGGCGGGGACGATGACCCGCGAGAGGCCGATGGCCTGGAACCACAGACCCGCGTCAATGTTCCGCTCGGTGGTGCGACGCACATTGGCGTACATGAGATACCCGGCGGCGATCGCCAGGGCGCACGTCATCGACGCGTACCAGCTCAGGAGCTTCCAGCGGAGAGAGCGAGTGGGCATTTGAGTGAGCCATCATGGATTGCAGCCCCGGGCTCCGCCCGAGGGTCGCGCACCACCGGTGCGGAGCTGGTCCCGATGGAGAATCACCCCCGGCCCGAGGCCGGGGCTGCAATAGGGGCGGCGCCTAGCCACGAATGATGTACCCTTCGCCGCGACGGGTGGTGATCAGCTCGCTCCCTAGCTTCTTGCGGAGATTGCAAATGTAGACGTCGACGACGTTCGACAGCGTCCCGTCGTCTTCGCCGTAGACGTGCTCGTAGATCATCGTGCGGGTGACGAGCTTGTCCTTGTGCATCATCAGCAGTTCCAGGATGGAATACTCCTTGACCGCCAGATCGACATGCTGACCCTGCTTGCGGACGACGCGCGCCGAGGTGTCGAGCTCGATGTCGCCCGCGCGGAGCACAGGCGCCGGATGGTTGGTCGAGCGACGGATGAGCGCCCGCACGCGGGCGATGAGCTCGTCGAGATCGAACGGCTTGGTGAGGTAGTCGTCGGCGCCGAGATTGAGATTCGCGACTTTATCGGTCGGCGCATCGCGAGCGGTGAGCACCAGCACCGGCGTGATCTTCGTACTGCGGAGCTCGCGGAGGACCTCGCCGCCGTGCATCCGCGGGAGCATCAGATCGAGGATGATCGCGTCGTAGTCGGTGTTCTGCGCCTTCCACAGCCCCTCTTCGCCGTCGGCGGCCGAGTCCACCGAGAAGCCGCTTTCGGTGAGCGCCTGCCGCACGACGCGGGTCAAATCGGGTTCGTCCTCAACGATGAGTACTCGCATGGGGGCCTGTCACTCATTGGGGTCGTCTAAATTCTTTACCGATAAGTCATCGAAGTACATCACCGAGTGAGACTTGGTCCACAAGCCCACCTGCCCCGGGTGGTGGAAGTGCTTGTCGTGCACCATGAACATGATATCGCCATTGAGATACACTTTAATATGCTTTCCCTGGTGCTCGACGCGGAGGGTGTACCACTCGCCCGTTTTAAGGGGGAGTTCGCCCTTGAGGCCAATTTGCACTCGATTTCCGTTCCAGAAGCGGAACAGGCGGACATTTCCATCAGCCACGTCGAGCCGGGCCACCAGATAGCTGCCCGGATTCTTGTACCGCCAGACCAGGCCGCCGGATTGCTCGCGCTCGCCGCGCACCGCTTTGATGCGGACCGTCATGTCGACGTCCTGGACTTTGAGATCC
>DASVCM010000807.1:0-2397 GCA_036381635.1 Lacipirellula sp. | reverse complement strand
GCGGATGCGGGTGCCTTCTTCCACTCCGGGCGGGACCTTGACGGTGAGCTTGAATTCAGCTGAGGCGCGGCCCTCGCCGCGGCACACCGGGCATGGATCGCCAATCACGGAGCCTGCGCCGCGGCAGGTTGTGCAGGTGCGTGCCACGGAGAAGAATCCCTGCTGGAAGCGAATCTGGCCGCGGCCCTGGCATTGCGGGCAGGTCGTGGGCCCGTTGCCGGAGGCGCTGCCGCTGCCGCTACAGCGGGAACAGACATCGAGGCGGCGCAGCTTGATTTCAGTCTCGGTGCCGAAGATGGCATCTTCAAAATCGATCGTGAGGTCATAGCGAAGATCGTCGCCACGATGACGCCGGGTGGTGCGCTGGGTGGCGCCGCCCATATTGAACATCTCGCCGAAAAGGTCGCCAAAAATATCCCCAAGGTCGACGCCCATGCCGCCGGCGAACGGACCGCCGCCGAAGCCCTGGCTGCCGACGCCGGCGTGACCGTAGCGATCATAGGCGGCGCGCTTGTCGGCGTCGCTAAGTACCTGATAGGCTTCGCTGGCCTGCTTAAATTTTTCTTCGGCCGCGTGGTCTCCGGGATTGCGGTCAGGATGATATTTGAGCGCCTGCTTGCGATAGGCGCTCTTGAGTTCCTGGTCGGTGGCGTCGCGCGAGACGCCCAGCACTTCGTAATAATCGGCTTTGCTCAATTACGTTCTAACTCCTGGCGTGTAGCCTCCGATTCCCGGCGTATTGCTGCATCTCGCAACACTTGCCAAGCTCGCAACCACCGGCTGCTCAAATCGGCTCTGAATAATCCAAAAGCGGTCGCCCTGAAGCCCCAAGAAACAATGCCCTCACTCGCTCTTCTGGGCGGGGTTATGGGCTACGCGGACCATGGCGGGCCGCAGCAGGCGATCACGAAAACGGTAGCCGCGGCGAATTTCTTCGGCTACGTGCTGATCGGGAATATCTTCGCGCTCCACCGTTCCGATCGCTTCGTGAACGCGGGGATCGAAGACCTCGCCGACAGCGGCAATGGGCGTGACCTGCAACTGGCGCAGCACTTCGCCCATCTGCTTCACGATGAGCTCGACTCCGGAGCGCAACTGCTCCACCGACCCGCTGGCTTTTAGCGCCAGTTCGAAGTGGTCGAGAACGGGCAGGAACTGCTCGACGACGTTGCCGGTGGCGAAATCCCTGAATTCGGCGCGTTCGCGTTCCGCCCGTTTGCGAGCGTTGTCAAACTCGGCCTGCATGCGGGCAAGGCGATCCACAAGCCGGTCGCGGTCGGCCCTCATCTGCTCGAATTCGGCGCGCGTAACGGTCGCCTCCGCCCTTGCCGAGCTCTCTTCAGCCGTGGGAGCGGGCAATTCGGTGCTCGGATCGAGGCTGGGTGCTGAGATGGGTTCGGCCGGCGACTTTTCAGCCGGCGCAGACCCGGTTTGAGCGGATCCCACGTTAGCCCCGCTGGACGCGGTCTCAGGGGAATCCACCACGGTCAGTTCTGATTCGTGCGTGGACATCGGTTTGTGCATTTTGCGGTTCGTCAACGGAAGACATCTCCAGTGAAATGCTCTCACTCTCTATTCTATTTAATTTTCGGCGCAATTTTTCTGTCGGATTGAGGTCAGCCTGATTTGCCTGGGAGGGTTCGCCCGTGTGGGCTACTCCGGGCCGGCTTCCAGGATGCGCTCCGAAAGCCCGGCGATATAGCGCACGGACTGGATCATCTCCTGATACTGGATGCGCGTGGGTGCAATCACGGCAACAGTTCCCATGCTGGAGCCACCCAGCCGCGCCGGCGACCCGATGAGCACGAGATCCTGCATGGCCGGCGAAGCGGCGTCCAATCCGACGACGACCCTCACCTCCTGCCGGCGGCCATCGACGTAGGCGTTGAGCAGGTCGACCAGGCGCTGCTTGGCTTCGAGCGCCAGCAGCATCTGGCGGAGCCGTTCGCGGTCCTGCTCGGCATTGATGAAGTTGGCGATGCCGTCAACGTAAATCGCCGGAGCTGTTTCATCGCTCGCCAGTGCGCCCTTGCGGCAAAGCTCTTCCACCGAAGCCAGAAGCTGCCGGTAGGCTTCGCGCTCAACTTCCATGCGGCGGCCGATTTCCGTGCGAATACGCTCGACGGGCCAGCCGCGGAAGTTGTCATTCAGGTAATTGGCAGCGGTCTCCAACTCCGTATGGCCTAACTCGCGATCGAGTAGGAGGACGCGATCCTGCACCGCTCCGGCCTGTGTGACCAGCACTGCGAGCACCCTGCCCGAAGCGAGCCGCGAAAAATGAATGTGCTCGAGCACCTGCTCCGCTGTGGAACTGGCCAGCGCCACACCCAGGCCGCTGGATATGAGGGCCAGCACATGCGAGGTGCGCTCCAGAAAGTCATTGGCGCCGGAAACCCC
>DASVCM010000806.1:0-3122 GCA_036381635.1 Lacipirellula sp. | reverse complement strand
CATTGACGAAATATACGAGATTGCTCAGCAATTACTGAGGGACGGCTTCAGTCCGGAACATTGAACGGCACGTCTGCCCGCGAAAGTCCTAAGCCATGTATTTCAAGGATAATCCCGTACTGCAGCGCGAACTGGTGGTCAACCTCCGCATGACGCGTGGGTTTCTGCTCCTGTTTGCATACGTCGCGTTGCTGGGATTGCTTGTTTACGCCGCGTGGCCGGCGGATCAAACGCTCGACCTGGCTCGGCCCGAAGAGGCGACGAAGCTCGTCAACCTCTTCTTCTTCGGTCAGTACTTACTGGTATCGCTGATGACGCCGAGCTTCGCCGCCGGCGCCATCACCGGCGAGCGGGAACGCGAGAGCTACGAGATGCTCCTGGCCAGCCCGCTGCGCCCGGGGGCGATTGTGCTTGGCAAGCTCGCCGCGTCGCTGACGCCGCTCGCGGAGCTGATGATCTGCTCGCTGCCGATTGTCATGCTCTGCCTGCCGCTGGGGGGCGTGTCGCTGTACGAAGTGCTCGCCGCGTACCTGGCGATGATCTGCTCGGTCGTCCTGTTCGGCATGATCAGCCTCTGGTGCAGCAGCTTCTTCACACGTACCAGCGCGGCGCTGGTCGCCTCGTACATGCTCATCCTGCCGCTGGCGATGGTCGGCGTGCTGGTCTGGAATGCTCTGGCCCAAGTCGGCGAGGCGCGGCTCATGGTGATTCTCACCGTCGTGCCGCTGGCGTGCTTCTCAACGAGCGCGCTGTTGTGGGTCGACATTAGCCGCCGGCTGATTCGCCCGCCGGACCTCGGCAGCGGCGGCAAGCAGGCGATCGACCTGGAGACCGAAGCGAAGGAGGCCGTCGGCCTGTACATCGACCGCGATCAGTTCCCCGACCGGCTCTTCTCGCCGCCGAAGCGGACGACGTTTCTCCCTGAGGACGCCAATCCGATTTACGACAAGGAGATGCGGAGCGAAATCTTCAGCCAGGGGACGCTCATGCTCCGGCTGGTGATCCAGATCTCCATGGGCCTGGCGCTGCCGGTGATGGCGGTTTGCCTGTTCATGCAGCGGCATCTGGCGCCGTGGTACATCTCGTACGTGCTGCTGTTCAATCTGCTGGTGGGCCCCGTGTTCTCGGCCGACAGCCTCACCAGCGAGCGCGAGCGGTCGACGCTCGACCTGCTGCTGGTGACGCTGATCACCCCCTGGCAGATGCTGTGGGGCAAGCTCCTCTCGGGCCTTCGCGTATCGAGCGTGCTGACGTCATTCCTCCTGTGGCCGGTGTTCCTGGCCTGCCTGATGCCGGTGGGCTACTGGGAAAACATCCTGACGATGCTCGGCTACTTTCTGATTGTCGGCCTCACGGCCGTGACGACCGCGATGACGGCGCTCTTTTGCTCGACGATCTTCAAGAAATCCGCCACCAGCCTGATGTGCTCGTACCTGGTGCTGGCGTCAATCTTCCTGGTGCCGGTGGCCGCACGGGTCTTTACGCAAACGTTCGCCGCCAACTCGCGGGCGGCCGACGTCGTGACGGTGCTCGAATCGATCAGTCCCTTCTCCGCAGCGTTCAACCTGCCGCTTTCGATCGAGGGGGAAAGCAACATCAAACGAATCGACGTCAGCGTCTTCTTCGGTTTCGTGCTGTTCGCGGTTGTGTATAACGCCGCGCTGCTGCTGGGGATGATGCAACTGTTCAAGGTTCGCTGGCGGGTATCGGAATAGTAAATAGCCGGGCCATCCTGGCCCGGCGCCGAGCCAGAATGGCTCGGCTATATAGCAGCAACTTGAAGCTGACCACCAAAACTGATGATGATCTCGATGGACGCACGTTCGGATTCGCCGCACACGCCCAGCCAGGACGAGCGCGACCTGTTGCTGTACCAGGCGCGGATTGATCGGCCCATTCCGCAGAAAGTCCCGGAGTTCAGCCGCGACGAGCGACTGCGGCACGTCATTTTCAGCCGGCAGTTCTCGGTCAATTTGCTCGAGGACCTGGCTGCTACTGCCGACCAGATTCGCGGCCTGTCAAAATCCCGCACCGGGCAGGACTTCCTCATCAACCTGCTTCATCACAAGCGGGCGATGCTCTACTTCACCCAGCCGTCGACGCGCACATTCCTGAGCTTCATGGCGGCGTGCCAGATTCTGGGCATCACCTGCAACGAAGTCCGCGACCCCTCGACCTCGTCGGAAACCAAGGGCGAGACGCGGTTCGATTCGATCCGCATGTTCTCCAGTTACTTCGATCTGATCATCATGCGGTCGCCGATCGCTCGGCTGGCCGAGGCATGTGCGTATCTGATGAACGACTTGGCGGCCAGCGGCAATCGCAGCGTACCGATTGTCAACGCCGGCTCGGGTGCCGACCAGCATCCGACGCAGGCGCTCTTGGACATCTACACGCTGCAGCGGACGTTTCAATTCGCCAGCCCGCGGGACTCGCCCGTCGGCACGCGGTTCGACGAAATTCGCCGGCAGCATCCGAATCTTCAGCGCGGGCTGTCGCACAAGATCTACGGCTTCTGCGGCGACATCGGCCGCGGCCGCACCGTGCGTTCGCTGGCGGAATTGCTTGCCGGGTACGAAGGCGTCACGCTCGCGTTTGTGGCCCCGCGCCACCCAACACTTGGGCTCGGCGACGACTTGCGGGAACGGTTGACGGCTCGCGGCGTGCACTTCATCGAAGCCCAATCGCTCGAAGAGCCGTTCGACGGCCGCCCGCTGATCGAGCGGCTCGACGCGCTTTACATGACGCGCATCCAGAAGGAACACAACGCTCCCGGCGACGAGGCCGCGTTCGGCGCGATCGACTTCTCGAACTACAAACTCAGCCGCGAGCTGGTCAGCCGAATGAAAAGCTACGCGCCGATTTTGCACCCGTTTCCGCGCGACCAGCACTTCGGCGAGATTCCGCCGGAGATCGACTCCGATCCGCGGGCGATGTACTTCCGCCAGGCCCGGAACGGCATGTGGATCCGCGCCGCCTTGTTGGCGCACATCTTCAACGTCGATCACCAGATCTCGCGCTTTTATCACGAGCACATGAAGTAGGGTCCGGCGCTCATGGCCCTCATCATCGACGGCTACAACCTGCTCCATGTCACGGGCGTAAGCGGCCGGCGCGGCGAT
>DASVCM010000805.1:0-10234 GCA_036381635.1 Lacipirellula sp. | reverse complement strand
CCAGACGCTAACCGCATTCAACGGAAGGTAGCGCAGATAGCAGCTCAAGACGACGTCGCGGGGATCGCGGAGGGCGATGATCAATCGGGCTTCGGGAAACACGCGCAGCAAGAGCGGAATTACCAGATTGTACGCCGGGTTCTTGTCCAGGTGCAGCCGACTGCCAATCGGCTCGCCAAGCAGATATTCCATCGATCTTAAATACCGCTGCCGCTCCGCTCTGATTTGGTCCGCGCTCAACCCATTAAGCAATTCACGCAGCGGCGTCGTCGGACGAGATTGCGAGATTGTGCGGAGCAGCTCATTGCCGAGAAAGTCGCGCTCCTCGGAGCTCACCAGCTCCGGATGGGCATCGAGCACCTGCTCCAGCAGCGTCGTGCCGGAACGGGGGAAGCCGGTTAATAGCCCCGTTCGGTGCGGCGGCAAATCTACCGCTTCATCACGCCATCGCCGAAAATCATCCTTCGATAGCGACTCGACGAATTCACGAAAAAACTTCGCTCCGGCTTCGGAAACGGTCTGGTGGGCCGCACGGTGCGATCGCTGCAGTCGCTTGCATTGCTCAATGGCGTCGGCGGCGCCGTCATAGTCGCCCTGAGCGTCTTTCATCAGCGCTAGCTCGCCCCACGCCTCGCACGACCAGCTCGCACGGGCTCCAGCGCGTTCAATGACGGTGCGAAACGAAGACTCAGCGTCGGCAAGCCGCATCTGGCGGCGGGCGATTCGCCCTCGCACCAGCCACACCAGCGGCAGGTCGTACCCACTGGCGACCGCCCGCTCGATGAGCTGTTCCGCTTCGTCGAGCCGATGCCCGCGCTCGTACAGCGAAGCGAGCTCCATCCACGTGGGAGGACCGGCGCCCGGCAACGCTGCCGCGATCTCGTAACAGCGCGTCGCACGAAGCGGAAGTCTTAGTGCACCGTAGGTCTCGGCGACGTAATGATGTACGCCCGGATCCCCTGGCGCCCGCCGGACTAGCGCATCCAGCGTCTGTTCCATCCGCTCGAACTGATATCGCTGGCCGTAGGCGCGGGCCGGCACGATGTACGCCTGGACATTGTTCGCCTCCTGTCGCATCGTGGCGTCGAACATCGCCGTCGCGTCAGACTGCCGGCCGGCTTGCCACATCCTAGCGGCCGCATTGAGGGCCTGTGACGGCTGATCGACCATGGCATCGGCCGATGGCTGGCGACGACTCCGCGAAGGTTCACGACGCTGGGCCATGGCGGCTCGACTCGAATGCTCACGCGTAACCAAACGCATCGACGTAAGGCTGGAGAATGCCCATAACTGGCGCCAACTGGGCCTCGTAGTTTCGCCAGCGCCCCACGGAGCTGGAGTAGACAGGCTTGGTCACCGCTTCATAGGTCGGCGAGTGAACGTGCTTGGTTTGAGCCCGACGATGGTAGTCGAGCACCTGGTCGTCCCACGGCAGATTCAAGAATTCCAGCACGCGCTGCGCTTGTTGCTTCAAGTCCGCCACACAATCTTCGTAGCGCACCTCCAACCAGCGGTTTCGCAGCATGTCCCGAATCTTAAGCCAGGCCCGCATGTTCGCGGCGTACTTCTTCGCCGCCGCTTCGAGCGTCAAATAATGCACGCTTACGGTGTTCAGCGGCAGCCGCTGCATGAAGCAGCTTAGGATCACGTCGCGCGGATCCCGTAGGGCGAAGATGATCGACATTTCGGGAAATACTCGGGCGACCAGCGGCAACAACAGCGTAAGCTCTGGATTTTTGTCGATCAGCGTGCGACCGGCGACTGGCTGGCGCAATGCGCCTTCCATGCTCGACCAATAGGAATGACGCACCCGGTTCAAGTCGTCGACCGACGCTTGATCAAGGGCCGCCACCACCGGGGCTCCGCGCCCGGCCTTCTGGCCCAGCGGGACATAGACCATTTCCGCCATCACCTGTAATTCGTCAGCGCTGATCGCTTGAGGATGGCTGTCGAGCACCTGCTCCAGCAGCGTCGTGCCGCTCCGCGGGTGGCTTGTTAACAAGGCGAGCGGCCCCTGCATCGGCTTGAGCGACGCGCCCGCCGCCGACCACCGCTCAACGTGTTCTGCCTGGATGGCGGCGAAGGTCGTGCGGCTTGTCCGTGCAAGTTCCTCGGCCTCTTCGCGATAAGGGATGGCGGCGCTATCAAGAATCGCCTTGGCCTTAACCAGCGTCGCATATGCTTCGTCAAACTGGCCGGCGGCGTCCAACAGCGCCGCTAGCTCGTACCCCGAGTCGGCGGCGATTCCCGGCGGAACGTGCTCGCCTGTGATCAGATCCCGCCAATGGCTCTCGGCAGCGCTCACATCGCCCTGGCGTCGCTCAATCCTCGCGAGCGTAAAGCGTGCAGCCGATGACGACGGCCCGAGGCGCAGCGCTTCCTCTACGCACTGCCGCGCATCGTCAAGCTGGTGAAGCCGTTCAAGCATCTTCGCCAGCTCAAGCAAAACGTTAAATCTCTCGGGCGATTCTGGCTGCAATTCAAGAGATCGCCGGTAGCAGCCAATCGCGCGATCGAATTGCTGTACCTGCCCGTACGATCGCGCGAGCATCCTTTGAAGATTCGCGTCGTCCGGATACAACCGCTGAGCGAGTTCGATCAACTTCTCGGCGTCGTCGTAGCGAAACCGAAGCGCGTAGGCCCGTGCGACGTCGACCAACAGGACCGGATCTCGCGGATTGCGAGCGAGCGCCGCTTCGTAATGTCGGATCGCCTCGTCGTATTGCCGCCGCGACCACGCGAGCTGGGCTTTATCGACGCGCACGTCGCGCTTGCCACGCGCGGCGTCGCTGTTGCTGGACTTGGCGGCCGTCCGCGCTTGAGCTTTCAACCGCTGGGCCACGGACGGCGTTTTCGGCGTTCGCTTGCGAGGTTTGCGCGCCATGTCGCATCGGCTACGAAAAAAAGGCCGTCTGCCTTGCCAGGTAGACGGCCAGGGACTCCTCTTGAAGTATAAGCGACGTTTACTCGCGCTGCCGCCGCGCCAGCAGGGCAAGGCCGCCAATGCCGACGAGAATCGCTGACGCCGGTTCAGGAATCGCCGTCAGCGTCGCGTCGTCGACCGACGTGTCTCGGCGAGCAAAAAATCCGACGCCGATCGGGTGTCCGATTTCCGGGGCGCCAGGAGCGACTGTATGGCTGACGCTAACCTGCGTCCAATTGGCCTGGCTCTGCGCGGCCGTCATGCCCGCTTGACGTGCGTTAATGGCGGTAAACGCTCCGCCTAAGTTCGCCAGCGAGTTCCCGTCGCTAAAAGGCACGGTGGCATCAAAAATGTACATGAATAAGCCATTCGACTGGTCCAAGAGTTCATCATTCTGGGCCCAGAGCGAGAACGTGTACGTCCGGTTGGCTTCAAAAACCGCGGTGGTTTCCTGCGCGGAGTAGTTAGCGAGACCGTGCATCGCCTGATTGCCGGTGCGCGGAGCCCCTCGCCGAGAGTTGCTGGCATCCTCCGCATAAGCGGAGTTGTATAGCCAAGCGCTGTTTCCGTCGTCTTGCGTGTATCCAGGCGGGCTGTCCAGGTCGTCGACCCAGGCGCTCGTCGGCCGATATTCATTCGAATAGGCGTATCCGACCGCCGGCACGACAAAATCCTCAAAGCTCGGATCGCCCAGCGGGATACTTACCGCATAGCTGACGCTGGGAATCCAGATCCCTGCAACCAACAGCGTGGCCGCGACATTCCTGCACCAGTTGCTGATCTTCATTAGGCTGCACCTCCAGCAAGAATCGCCGGCGCTATGTTGTGCATGCCCGGCGTATGGATGAGAGCGAATCTTGAACAAGCTGTACTGTTTGCGGGGCGCCGCACTCTCTACCTTCGCCCCAAAATACTTTGACTGAGAAGCGACGAAACCGCCAGGATTTTTCGCGAAAAACTGCCAAATTTTCGAGCCGGTCTACGTAGATCTCGCTGCCTGGCAGAAGCATAGGCAAGCGGGCGCTAATAGCCCATCGGCCAGGAAAAGGCCAATTCGTTTGCGCGACAAGATATGTTCCAAAAATCCGCCCGGACCTTTAATATGAGGGCGTTAGGTGATGGCAGCGTGCCGCTACGACGTGGGTTGGCGTATTAAGCGAAGTCGTCGGGCGGAGGTCTTCTCAAGGTTCGTCGCCATGGCTTGTTCAAGAATCGCGCGACGCGGCTTTACGCTGGTCGAGCTGTTGGTCGTCATCGCCATCATCGGCGTCTTGGTGGCATTGCTGCTACCGGCTGTTCAGGCGGCGCGCGAGGCGGCTCGCCGCTCTCAGTGCCAGAACAATCTGAAGCAGATCGGCCTCGGGCTCCAGATGCACCACGATGCCAAGGGGGCGTTTCCCACTGGAGCCAACATGGGCGAGGGCTCGGCGTGGTCGCTTTACATTCTGCCCTATATGGAATCGACCAACGAGTTCGCCCGCGCGAGAGCCCAGGAAGGCGGAGGCAAGAACTATAATTGGGCCCATGACGGACCCTACAGCGTCTTAGATCCTGACCAGGATCGCAATGTCATCATCAGCGAGCATCTCTTTCCCGTATACCGCTGCCCGTCGGCTAACCTTCCCGAGCACGTTTTCAGCGCATCGTCGTACAACTGGATCGTGATGCGGCGCGTGCCAGCCTCGTATCTCGGCGGCGCCAGCGGACTCTGCGAAAACCAAAACCTGCGCGGCAAGCCGTCGTCATCAGCCCCCGCCGGCATCCGCATGGGCGACCTCGACGGAATCCTGTTCCCGCAGAGCGAAATCGCGATCAAGCATGTGCTGGATGGAACCTCCAACACGCTGATTGCCGCCGAGGCCCTACCGGACGTCATCGCCATCGAGAATATGGCCGGGCCGGAAACCGCGCTTGGCAGCGTCAAGGATCACTGGTCATGCGGGGGCGACGACCTGGATGGCACCGGCGGCCCCGACCAGGGCCGCGACCCTTCAGAGGCAGTTGGCTCAACCGCAGTGCCGATCAACTTCCAAACGCCCTTTATGGGACAAAACGGGTGCCAGGGACTCAATGGCGCGGACTGCCAGCGTTACCAACTCGCCTTCGGAAGCGCCCATTCTGGGATGGCCCAAGTCGTCAATTGCGACGGCTCGGTGGCCGTCGTCAATGAAGACGTTGACCCGGTTGTGTGGAGCGCTATGGGAACGCGCGACAGCCAAACGGAACTCCCTTTAGAGTAATCGTCGTTGCAACACCATCATTGGAACCTGATCACGATCGAAGTCGAAAAGGCCGCGGTCCGGCGACGCATGAAAACTTTGCTCAGCGCCTTGCTCGCCTCTTGTTTGGTCGCCGGTTGCGGCTCTTCTGAGGAGCCGCTTTCCGATTCGAACCAAAAGTACATCGATGCCAAGGAACTACTTGCCCAAGGAGAGCAGGACAAAGCGCTGGCTGCCTTGGACGCATCGATCAAAGCAAAGCCAAACTTTTGGGCCCTTCGCGACCGGGCGAGAATTCATGCCGAACGCGGCGAGGATGAGGCGGCCCAGAAGGATTGCGAGGCGGCGCTGGCCATCGTGCCTGCGGACTCCGACGTTTTGTGGATCAAGGGAGAATTGGCCAAACCCGTAGCCCAACGCTTTCAAGGGGCCGCAAAAAGTCCTCCCAGCAGCAACCGCTAAGTAAACTACATCTTGCGAGTACTGACGAATCAACACACGATTCGCTCCTGGAGATTCATTCATGAAGGTCACCGATATTCGCCGAAAGCTTGCCGCCGTGCTCGCCGCCAGCGGCATGATGGCGCCGGCTGCCGCGCACGCCGCCGATCTGAACACCAATCTCATCGTTAATCCTGGCTTCGAGGCGGTCGACTTCGGCACGCTGAATGGCGCGGGCGCGCCTGCCGTCCAAAACTGGGCCAACTTCGGCTTCACCTACTCACATGATGGCTCCAGCGGCATCCCCGACTACGCCAACGGCGGCCCGCTGGCCGGCGGCGGCAGTTGGTATTTCTATCCAGGCTCCAACGGCGGCGGCGGCCCGCGCCATCATAGCAAGGCCACGGCGATCACTCAGTCCATCGACCTGTCCACGGGGGCGACAGCCACGCTTATCCCCACAGGAACCGCGACGTTCAACCTGAGCGCCTTCTTCAGCACGTACCTCACTCAGGAAGACTACGGCGTCGTCCAAGTCGACTTCCTGAACTCCTCGAACGCGGTCATCGGCTCGGGCATGGTTTCCCCCGGGCAACAAAACCTGCAAACGTGGACGCAATTCACAAGTTCAGGCGCCATCCCCCTCGGCACAACTAGCGCTCTGGTATCGGCCTGGGGCGCGAATACTTCGGGCAATTCCGACGGTTACATGGACAACCTCGATTTCCAGGTCAGCGACCAGCTCCCCGAGCTTTCGATCACCGTCAATCGCTCCACCGGCGCCATCACGCTGGAGAACCAGACGGGTAGCGCCAGAAATCTATCCGGCTACGCCATTACATCCGATTTCGGAGCCTTGAAAACTGCCAACTGGTTATCGATTACCGATAACTACGACTCCGGCAACCCCGGCCCGAATCAAGTCGATCCCGCGCACGCTTGGAGCGAAACGTCCGTTGTGCCGGCCACCTTGGCGGAATCCGATCCGTCCGCAGCCGGCGCCTCGCTGGCTAATGACCGCGTCGTGAATCTCGGGAACATCTGGATTCAGAATCCCAACGAGGACCTCGTCTTCGAGTATACCTCTGCGGGCGATACGCGAACCGGCATCATCAACTACATTGCCGGTCCGAATAACGCGGCGCCGGCGCATGGCGATTTGAATGCCGACGGCGCGATCAGCGCCGCGGATTGGGCCATTCTTCGGACGAATCTGCAAACAAACCTGGCCGGCAAAAGTCCGGCCGAAGCCTACCGCCTGGGGGATTTAACCGGTGACTTGGAGAACAACCACGCCGATTTCGTGGAATTCAAGACGCTGTATGAATCCCTCAACGGCGCGGGGTCGTTCCAGGCGATGCTTGCGGCAGTCCCCGAGCCCTCGAGCCTCGTCGTCTGCGCTGCCGCAGGATTGTTCGCCGCCCCGCTAGTGCGCAGCCGGACGTCCCGCCCCAAGACCTGCTGAACCACGCCGGCGCTCAAAAACACAACTGAAGCAAGCAACTCTGCGGAGCAACATTCATGAGAGTTAAGCACTGGTGCAAGAACGTGGCCGCCTCGCTAATTGCCGCGGGAATCTGGCTGCCTGCTCATGCCTATGCGCAGTTTCTGCCCTTGAGCGATCCGGGCTTCGAAGACTTTGTAGTTCCTGCCAGTCCGGGCTATGCCTATGCGGCGCCCACCGATGCGGCGCCGTTGCCTTATCGGCCGACAAGCGCTTGGATCGACGATCTCAGCAGCCCGGCCGGATACACGCAAGACGACTTCGACAGTAACTGGATCTATGACGCCGCCTACGGCGAGACGAGCGAACTGCACCGCCGCGCTGCGCCCCGCACCGGCGATCAGGCCATGCATGGCCTGCAAAACTATAACGCCCAAGTGACTGGCTCCGTGTTCGAAGCCGGAAAAAGCTATACCTTCTCAATCTGGGCCCAGGGCGATATCGACGCCACCGACGATTCTAGCCGGGTTTGGCTTTATCTATTCGATGGCGCGCAACCCTTCAGCGAAGCGAACTCGCTATCGTTTCGTCGGTACGCTCCCGACACCGGCGATTTTTCCAATCGCGACCCTGCAGCCTCGCCAGCACAGAGCAAGGCGGCCTGGACGCAGATCAGCCTTACCCACACCGTATCGCTTGGCGCACCGGAGATCGGCCAGCCCATCGGCGTGGGATTCTGGATCGCCCAGGATGGTGCCGTCGACGACGCCACGCTCCGGTTCGATCCGCCCGAAACGCAGGTGCTGTTCCTTGAGGTGAACACCGCTACCGGACAGGTCCAGCTCAAGAATCAAACAGGCGAGCCGGTCCAAATCGACTTCTATCAAATCACCAGCGCTTCGGGCGCCCTCAAGGCAGACACCTGGACCAGCCTGCAGGACCAGAATCTGGCGGGATTCCCGGCAGGCAACGGCTCGGGAAATGGCTGGGAGGAAGCAGGGGGCTCGGACACGGGGAATTTGACCGAAGCGTTCCTCACCGGTAATAGCGCCGTTGCCGGAAGCGCGACGATCAACCTTGGCCAGGCCTATAACACAGCCGTTGGCGCGCAGGATTTACAGTTTCAATACTCAGTCGTTGCCCCGCAGATTCTCGACGCTGATTTCGACAGCGACGGCGACGCCGACGGCGACGACTTTCTCGCCTGGCAACGCGGCTTGGGTACAACGACCGGCGCCGCGAAGGCCCAGGGCGACGCGGACGGCAACGGCGCCGTCGATGCTGACGACCTGGATCTCTGGAAGGGCCAGTTCGGCGCCAGCGCATTCAGCGGACCCGGCAGACTGCAGTTCGGCTACGTGAGATATGTCACCGGCGCCGCCGCCATTCCGGAACCCGCGAGCATTGTCCTGTTTAGCGTGATCCTGGCCGGCCTCGGATTGACAAGACGACCTCGCGACTAGGAGTAGCACTACGGCGGGTCTAATCCGCTGGGCGAGACCTCGCAACAACTGCGTTTCAAATGAGGCAGCGCAAGAACCCTCGTTACCCGACGCGCCCAGGGCAGCTTGGACGCAATCGGGCAACTCGGGCTTTAGTGCAAACGGCCGGGATGATCAATGGCCGCTGTCCGTTCCCCATTAAGTCACTGCGGCAGTCCGGATTACGAGATCTGAAGTTGATCCTTGAAAGTCGGTGACGGTGGCGTAAATGTTCCCCCAATTCTCCGGAGGAATGATGACGGCAAACGCAAATGAGCCGTCCGGATAGACGGAAGCGCGGCCCACATAAGCGCCGGAAAAGTTGACGATCATGCCTTCCGGCGAGACCCCGTCGTCCAGCACATATCCGACGATCTCAAACGTAGAGCCCTCGACCTGCCGCACTTCGAAGTCTAGCCACGGACGCGAATTGGTATAGTTCACGTCGACCACGTAGGTTGCCGTGGTCCACAATCCCGATGAATCCGTCGCCTTCACGGTGATCGTGCTGCGGCCCGACTGGCCCGCGGCGCTATTCAGGTTGAGGATCCCCGTCGCTGGATCGATGCTGGCGTCGTCAAACAGCGAGGGATCGCTATTGCTGACGATTTCATACGTCAACTGGTTATCGGGCGTTTCAGCGTCAGAAAAGTCGTCGTAAAGATTGATGCCAACGTTCCCCAAAAGGTCAGTAATAGCAATCGCTCTTCCGCCCGTAGTGGAGGGCGCATCATTGTAAAGTCCTACCGGGCCTTGCGAGGGATAGGTGGACCATAGTCGGCTCTGCACGTCCTGAACGTCCCCTGACGTGATGACGCCGTCGCCATCGATGTCGGCAAGCGGACTGTAATTGGCGGACAAGGTCGTGGCGCCAACCCTTGAATTCACCGCGCTCACATCCATGGTCTCGACGGCTGCATTCTGATTAACGTCTCCGGGCATCACTTTGAAGTTGAATTGAAAGTCGCCGCCCGCAACTCCGTTGCCCGAGGGAAACGTGTCGGAGTTATTTGTCCATTCGCCGTCTAAAACGCTCTCCTGGAGGTCGCTGACGGGATCCAGCCCGTCCCCGTTCAGATCAATCTGATAACTGTTCTTCGTCAGCGGCGAGGCCAACGTCCACGTAGCGACGCGCGTGAAAGCATCGTAGAAGAAGTGCTCAAACGGGAACGCCGTAGCGCTGATGCCGCTTAACGACAGATCGCCGACCTTGATATTCACGTCCTCGCTGAATTGGATCACGATCTTGTCGATGTTGACCCAAGGCAGCGACTTGACTTGCGACGTACTGCCGGCGGGGATCTGAAATCCCAATTCCGTCGTAGCTTGAGGAGCCAGGTAGTCATAAAACGCGGACGACCATTCGGTGCTTCCCACGTAAACGCCGGTTACCGCCGGCGGCGCACCGCTAAGCAGCAAGCGCTGCTCCAGGCCTTCGAAGTTCAATCCCTGTCGACCCGCGCATCGACGCAACCCACGATTCCACAAGCGAGACATCTACCAATTCCTCCCAATGCGATGGGAGCTGGCGTCTCAAGTGGCCTGATCGGGCTCCCCCTTTCCACTCTAGTTGCGGAAAAGGCGAGGTGGTGCTCATGGAATTCAGCGGATTTCCGAGAAAAGTGCCCAGAAATCCAGCAGGGGCAAATTGGCGGCCGTTAGTCCCGGGTTGCGAGCGACGCAGGTTCCACGATCAGCGACAATCCCGGCCCCGATCGCGGCGGCC
>DASVCM010000804.1:0-5054 GCA_036381635.1 Lacipirellula sp. | reverse complement strand
GACGGACCGGGGGCCAGCCTCACTATTTGCTGGTCGCCCTGGCGGCGGCGTTTCTGTTCGCTCTGACGCCCTGGGGCGCCTACCGCGCGGTTCAGAACAGCTCGAATAATCTCGACGCGCAACTGCCGGCGACCCACGCCGAGATTGCGGACCTGGAGTGGTTCCGCGAGCAATTCGACGGCGACCAGTTCGTGCTGGTGAGCTGGGACGGCTGCACGCTGGCCGAGGCGGGCCGGCTGTCGCGCGTCGCCCGGCGATTGGCGCCCAACGACAATGCGGCGGCGCAGCGCAACGGCGCCGACGAGGCGCTGTTCACGCGGGTGATCACCGGGCCCGAGGTGCTCGAGCAGTTGATGGGGGCGCCGTACAGCCTGCCGTATGAGATTGCGGTGCGGCGACTTGAGGGGGCGGTGATTGGCCCGGCGCGGCGCGGCGTGAGCGGCGAAGGGGATCAGGCTTCGCGCACCACGTGCCTGGCGGCGTATCTGTCGCCGCATGCGAGCGAGAATGAGGCGGCGCGGCGCAAGGCGAGCGAACAGATTCGCGAGGTCGTGGCGGCCGAAGCGCATGTGGCCCCGAACGCCATTCGGATGGTGGGGCCGGGGATTGACGCCGTCGCGATTAATAATGAGAGCCAGCAGACGCTGGTGGTGTACGGCTCGCTGGCGGCGGCCCTGGGATTCATCGTTTCGCTGTGGCGATTGCGAAGCGTTGCGCTGGCGGCGACGGTGACGGTGGTCGGCGTGGTGAGCGCGCTGGCCACGCTGGCGATTGTGTTCTACTTCGGCGTGTTTGAAGTGTTGGCGTTCAATCGCGTGGCGCCCGTGCTGGGCCGCGGCGACGCACTGGTGCTCGGGGCGGCGGCGGTGGTTTACGTGCTGTCGATCGGGGCGGCGATTCGCCTGGTCTACTACTATCGCGACGCGCGGGTCAACCGGTGCGGCGAGGCGTCGACCGATTGCGCGGTGCGCGACGGCTGGCCGTACTGGCTGCTCGTGCCGGCGGTGACGGCGGGGGTGCTTGGCTTTCTGTGCTTGAGCGACCTGTTGCCGGCGCGGCGATTTGGGCTGTTCGCCGGGCTGGGACTCATTGCCAGCGCCACGGTGGTGCTGTCGATCATGTCGATCGTGCTCCACCGGTTCGCGCCGAGCGAGCGGATGATTGCGGCGTGGACCGGCGACGCCCGCCGGGCCGGGGCGCCGCGGTGGCTGAACAGTTTTTTTGAATGCGGTGTGACGGCCCATTTGGCGGTGCTGGCGTTTGCCGCGGCGGCGCTGGGGGTGGCCGGCTGGGGGCTGACGAAGCTTGATGCGGCGCCGCGGCTGCCGACGCTTGTCGGGGCGCGCTCGCAGCTTTTGCAGGACTATGCGTGGTTCGATCAGCGGATCGGCAACGCCGTGCCGATGGAAGTGATCGTGACGATCCCGGTCGAGCGGCGTCGCCAACCGAGCGAACCCGCCGAGGCGGACGGCCTGCAGTATCGACTGACGCTCGAGGAGCGGATGGCGCTGATGCAGGATCTGGAGCGCCAGATGGCGGGGCTGCCGGAGATCAGCGCGGTGCTCTCCCCCGCGACGGCGATGCCCGCCGCGGAAACGCTCGCCGGTAACGCCGCGGGGGTTCGCGAAGCGCTGGAGCGGCATGGCTATGTGCGCATGGAGCGGCATCGCGGATCGGACCAAACAACTGGCCGCGAGCTGTGGCGGGTGAGTGCGCGGGTGTCGGCGGCGACGCCGGCCAACGGCGAGGTGGATTACGCGGACATCGTGTTCCGCGTGCGCGAAGCGGTCAATCCGGTGCTGGCCGCGTATGAGCAGCGCGATATGCTGGTCGCCGCCCTGCACCAGACGGGCCAGCAGTTGGCGGGGGCGAAGGTTGCGATTCTGTTCCGGGCGCCGAAGGACGAGGCGCAGCCGATCGAAGGTACGGCCGAAGCGCTGCTGGCCGAGCTGCTCGCGCGCAGCGGCGTAGCGGGCGGCAACGTGACGCTGGTGAACCTGGAAGCGCTCGACGAGGCCGACCGTGCGAGCCAGGCCTTGCGCGAGCGGACGGTTGCGGATCTCAAGCAACATGACGCGGCGATCGTGTCGTCGAGCCTGTCGCCCACGACGGATGCGACCGGCGGAGACATCACCGCGGCGGACGACCCGCTGGTTGAGCAGATGTTCGCCGCGGGGGTGAACGTCGTCGACGTCAGCCAGCCGGTCGACATTGTAGAAACGAAGGTCGAGCCGCTGGTCGAGGCCGGTGGGCCGCGGCCGATTCGCGCCGTGTATACGGGCGAGCCGCCGGTGGCGACGATGGGCGGCTTGGAACTGATGGCCACGCTCCGCCAGAGCGCCGTGTGGGTGCTGCCGGTGCTGGCGGTGGTGATGATGTTCGTCGCGTGGGACGTGGTGGGCGGACTATTGGCGCTTGTGCCGATTGTGTTGCCGACGGCGGTGGTGCTGGGGGCTCTCGGTTGGTCGGGCGTTCAACTCGATACGGGCGTGCTGCTGTTGGGGGCGCTGGCGATCGGCGCGGCGATCGACGGCACGGTGAACTTCATCGGCTGGTTCCGCCTCGGCGCTGATGCGGAGCTGCCGCGCGCGGCCGCGGCGCGGATGGCGTACAGCCGGATGGCGCCGGCCATGTTAGACGCCACGCTGGTGGGCGGGATCGCGTCGATGGTGTTCCTGCTGAGCGGAATCGCATCGATGCAGTTGTTCGGGTTTGCCGCGATCGGCGTGCTTGCGACATCGCTGTTCGGGACGCTGATTCTGTTGCCGGCGATGGCGACCAGTCCGCTAGGGCGGTTCTTCGGGGCGCCCTATGCGGGGGACGAGGGGATCGAGGACTCGGCGGCGCTGGGGCCTGCGAAGACGCAAGCGGCGCGCGATGCGGAAGAGGCTGCTGAGTCGGGGCGGCCGGACGCGGCCGTCGTCGGCGGGCCGGCGGCGCCACATCGGACGCGCACAGGCGCCCCGGCGGCCGCGGAGCGGCACGAGGGCGTCGACGGGCCGCACGCCGCACTGCACGAACGGCTGCAGCGACTGCGGCGTCCGGCGGGGGACTCGCCGACTTCTTGAGATCCGGAAAAGATTGAACAGGAGGGAACAGAGGAAAGGGAGTAAGAATCTGGAATCCTGCTCCTACTCTTACTCCTACTCTTACTCGCATTTCACTGAACAATTCGTGTACGAGTACGAGTAGGAGTAGGAGTAGGAGTAAGATTAGGAAAAGTTCTCTCTCTGTTTCCTCTGTTACCTCCTGTTCATCTCTTAAAAGCCATGTCCTACCGCAATCTGATGCTCCTGCTGGGGGCGCTGGTCATTTCTTATGCGTGCTATGTGCGGGCGGAGCAGAATCCGTATGCGCGGTACGTGGCGGCCGGGTACTCGGTGATCGACGAGTGGGCGCTGGCCAATGTGCCGGACGATGAGCTGTTCAACGGCGCTATGCACGGGATGGTGTCGGTGCTGCATCGGCATGGCGACGAGCATTCGGAGTTCGTCGATGCGCGGCAGCAGGCGGCGTTCAACGAGGAGTATGAGCAGGAGTTCGGCGGCGTCGGCATTCGGCTGCGGATGCTGGGCGAGCCGAAGCTGCCCACGGTGATCGGCTTGCCGGAGCCGGGCACACCGGCGGCCGCAGCCGACGTCCGGCTGGCCGACCGCATCGAAGCGGTGGACGGCACGGCCACCGCGGGGCTCGATCTCGACGAGGTGACGGGCATGGTCCGCGGGCCGGTGGGCGAGCCGGTGACGCTCACGCTGCGCCGCCCCGGCGCTGAGCGGCCGCATGTGGTAATGCTCGAGCGGGCGGTGATCAACGTCGAATCGGTGCTGGGTGACGTGCGGCGTTCGAACGGGAAATGGGACTATCTCATTAGTCACGAGCCGCGGATTGGCTACGTGCGGATTCGCATGTTCGGCGACAAGACGGCGGCGGAGCTGGCGACGGTGCTTGCCGAGCTGACCGAACAGCCCCTTGCCGGATTGATACTCGACGTTCGCGACGACGCGGGCGGCTCGCTCGATGCGGCCGTCGAGATTTGCGATTTGTTTTTGCCCCCCGGGCGGCCGATCGTGACGACCCGCGATCGGGACGAGCAAGTGCGGGACCGGTTCGTATCGACGGGCGCGGGGAAGTATGAGGATTTGCCGCTGGTGGTGCTGGTGGATCGCAACAGCGCCAGCGCCAGCGAAATCGTCGCGGCGTGCCTGCAGGATTACGATCGAGCCGTCGTCATCGGCGAGCGTTCGTATGGCAAAGGGACGGTGCAGCGGCTGATGAATATCGAGTCGGGCCGCAGCCTGCTGAAGCTCACCAGCGCTACTTATTGGCGGCCCAGCGGCAAAAACATTCACAAGATGCCCGACGACACCGCGGCCGACGAGTGGGGCGTGTCGCCGAACCCCGGGTTCGAGGTGAAGCTTGATAAGGATCAGTACAAGACGTGGCGGAATTACCGGTTGCAGCGGGATTTGATGGGCGAGGGGATCGACCCGAGCCTGGCCGAGGAGTTGAGCCGGGAGGATGGCGAGATTCCGAGCGACTATCGGGATCGGGCGCTGGACCGGGCGGTGGAGTATCTGCGGGAGCAGGCGGCGGAGCCGAAGGACGCGGACCAAGAAGTTTGATTTAGCCCCGCCGCTTGCGGCGGGACGCGGGGCAAGCCCGCGCGGCTAAATGAATTGCGTAACCGTTACAGTTTACGTGCGTTTGCAACGGGGCTTGTACAAACTTCCCTGCAAACGCTCGCTTGCATTGCAAGCGTCGCGGTCGGACTTGGAAACTCTTCGCGCAAAGCGGCTCTTTTCAAGCACTTAGCTTGGTTGCTATCGGCGCCGTTAGGCGCCTTCAGGGCTTTGGCACGGCGAGTGCCTTAAGGGAGGCCGTTCGGCGGTGATCAGCCGAACGGCTTATCAACCTTGAGTCTCCTCAATTCGCCCGGGGCGCCGGACCGCTGAAGCGGGTCCTTGCCCGGCGACACGAGAAAGGAATTTCGCGATGGTTGCCCCGATCAAAACTCGTCGAGTGGTGTGCACGGTTGTCCGCGTGGCGGAGGCGCC
>DASVCM010000803.1:0-5338 GCA_036381635.1 Lacipirellula sp. | reverse complement strand
TGGCACGCCTGGCACTTCTCGGCGTGCGACGGCACGTGGTGCGACAACCCCCGAATCAAGATCGACTCCTTCGACGTGCGCGTGGTAGGCGACGAGATCCAGGTGTGCGCTACGCCGCGGGGAAGAGTGAGTAGGTGAGTGGTGAGTCGGCCCCACTAGTCCCGACCAAGCTTGGTCGGGGCTGCCTCACTCCACGGCACTCAGTACTCCGTACCCCGTACTTCGTACCATCTGCGATATGTTCGCCTCACAATTCGCAATCCGCAATCCGCCATTCGTCATTCGTCATTCCCCTCCGGAACCCACTTCATCTCCATCGTCTGCTCCATCTCCTGCTCCATCGTCTGATTCCCGACGGTGATCTTCAGATCCATATTCTGCTTCAAGTTCGACTGCTCCAATCGGCCCGCTTCGCGATTGAACAGAATCTCACCGCTGGAAGCCTGCTCGGTCACTTCAATCGCCGCCCCGTCCTGGTACGACACCTTGATCTCGACGCCGAACGCCTCATATTCCTCGCCCTCCACTTCCTTCGGCCCCCGGTAGGTGTACGTCGTCTCCGCCACCTGCGTGCCGATCGCCGGGATCTTCATCTCCATCTTTCGCGACCACGTCTTTCCGGCCTCCAGATTCTCCGGCAGCACGAGCGACGCTTGGCTGATCATCTTCTTAAAGCCCTCGGCGCTCATCAGCTCGCCCATCATCGCCGCTCCGGGCGAATTCTTCAGCGCCTCGACCATCTTCTCCGGCACCTCAACGTCGGTGATCTCGCCGCGCGGCGTCATCGTCACGATAAACGCCCCCGACGTCATCGCATCCAAAAGCGGCTTGATCATCGCCGCCTGCCCCTGCGGCTCGTCGTTCGAGGCCGTGTCGATCTTCGTCTCCTGCCCGCCGGCGGCGATCGTCATCCGCATCCGCTCGATCCGCTGCTCCAGCGTCGCCACGCCCTCGTCGTTGACGTCCTTAACCGTCCAGCTCATGTCGATCGTCTGATCGACATTGCTCTCGACGTTGTTGCCGCCAACCTTCATCGCCATGTCCATCGTCTGCTGCATGCGATAACGATTGGTCTGGCCCTCCTCGAACTTCCAGACCAGCTCGTCAGCCGCCTGGGCGGCGGCGGCCAAGGACACGAACCCAACAACCGCCGCCACCGACGCCTTGATTCGGAGAAAAGTCATAAAACGCTCCTGATTAATGGAGGAAATGTCATTTAAGCAGCGCACGACTATTCGCAAACGATCAACCAAGCTTGCCAGAAAAGCTGCCCACCTTTCGGACTGGTCGCTTAAGCGACCAGTCCGCAGCGGGTGCACGCGTCGACCCACGAAACCCCGCCCCAGTCACACCTCAAACGCCCCGCCCGGCTCGACCACATGCGGCGCCGCCCCCGTCTGCCGCTTCACCTCCGCCGCCCACACAGCGCCGTCCTGAGCAATCTCCGGCCACGTATTGTAATGACACGGCGCCACGTGCTGGGGATTCAAGAGCTTAATCGCCTCGATCGAATCCTCCGGCCCCATCGTGAACCGATCGCCGATCGGCAGCACCGCCAGGTCGAGTCCCTCCGCCCCAATCAGCTTCATATCCAAGAACAACGCCGTATCCCCAGCAAAATAAATCCGCTTGCGGCTTAGCGTGAGCACGATCCCACACGCCACCCCGCCATACGACCCATCCGGCATGCTGGAGCTGTGATGGGCGATCGTGAGCTTCACCCGCCCGAACGGCTGCTGCATCGCCCCGCCGGGGTTCATCCCCACGACCTTATCCTGAGCGACGCCCTGCTTGGCGATCCACTGGCTCACCTCGAAATTCGAGATCACCGTAGCCCCGGTCCTCTTGGCGATCTTCGCGCAGTCGCTCACGTGATCGAAGTGCCCATGGGTGAGCAGAATAAAATCCGCCTCCACGTCGTCCGGCTTCACCGGCGCCTTGTCGTTCCCCTCGAGAAATGGATCGACGACAAGACGCTTCCCCTCCGACTCCACCAAGAAGCACGCGTGCCCCAGCCAGGTAACTGTAACGGCCATGACGATTATCCCACTGAAAGGTGAATCCCGTAGCCAAGCGCCCCCATTTAGACCCGCCGCTCGCGGCGGGACCGGTAAACGGCGTCCTGCCCGCCCTTGTACCGCCCCGACTACAATAAACGCAAGCAGCGTAGACTTCTCGCTCCGCGAGAGGATCGCCTCATGCGGAGCATGAGGCCTACAAAGAACCCTGTCACGCCGAGGTCCGCCGAGGCGTCCGGCCTGTGTACAAGAAAAGCCAGAACAAAAGTAAACAAAACGTGCCACTGCCGGCTCGCCCAGCAAGGCGAAGCGGGTACACGCTCTCCACCCTCATACTCTTCCTAGTCATCGCACGCAGTGCGCCCCTCTGCCGCGCCCAAACCACCCCGCCGCGAGACTTCAACCCCCGCCAGCTCACCGCCGCCGGCATCCGCATCCTCGAAGGCCGCCACGTCCAACTCCTCACCGACCTGCCCCGTAGCCCCGCCGTCGATGAGCTCCCCCAAGTCTTCGACGCCGCGATTCCGCAGTGGGCCGAGTACTTCGAGGTCGATCGCAACGCCGTCCGCGGCCGCTGGCTCGCGTTTCTGATCAAGGACCGCGAAAAGTTCGCCGCGCTCAATCTCCTGCCGTCCGAAAACCCCAACTTCATCAACGGCTATGCCCGCGGCTACGAGCTGTGGCTCATGGAGCAGCCGAGCGATTACTACCGCCGCCACCTGCTGCTCCACGAGGGAACGCACGCCTTCATGCAAACCCAACTCGGCGGCGCCGGCCCGGGGTGGTACATGGAAGGCACGGCGGAGCTCCTCGGAACCCACGCCTGGCGCAACAACCGCTTGCATCTTCGCGACCTCCCCGCCACGCGCGAAGCCGTCCCCATGTGGGGCCGCATCAAACTCATCCGCGACGCCGTCGAGAAGCAGCAGGCTTGGCCCCTCAATGCCGTCCTGGAGGTCAACAACCGCCGCCCCCTCGACACCGACGTGTACGCCTGGACCTGGGCGCTCGCTACGCTGCTGGACAAGCATCCGCGATTCACAGAGCGCTTCCGTGCGCTGAAAGAGCACGTCGCCGACGAGCGGTTCAACGATCGCTTCCGCGAAGCCTTCGCCGACGACTGGTCCGACCTCGTCGTCGAATGGGATGTCTTTGTCCGGACTCTCGACTACGGCTACGACGTCGAGCGCATGGCGACGATCCATAAACCGGCTGAACCCATCGAAGGCCGCTCAGCCCGCACCACGATCGCCGCCGACCGCGGCTGGCAATCCACCGGCTGGCTCCTTCGCGCCGGCCGCGAGTACCGCATCACCGCCAGCAGCCGCTTCCAAATCGCCGAAGACGCACAGCCCTGGCCCAGCGAACCGGCCGGCGTGACGATCGAGTACCACGAAGGCCGCCCACTGGGCCAGCTTCTCGGCTCCTTGCGAACCACGGGCCGCAGCGCCGGCAGCTTTGGCGAGCCCATTCCCATCGGCCTAGCCGCGACGGTGAAGCCGGAGGCCGACGCCATCCTCTACCTCCGAGTCAACGACTCGCCGGCGAGGCTGGGCGATAATGACGGCGATGTCGCGGTACGAATTGAGCCGGCGCCGAATCGCTGAGCATTTGGCCCCCGGTCACTGACCGTAGACTGAGTGACGGTTACCAGTACACGTAGCGTTGAAATAGCTCACGCTCTTTGGTTGGCAATGCTTGGACGTCCGGCACGAGAAACCGATTGTCGTCCAGATCGAGCAGCATCTTCCCTCGGTCGCCGAAGTCCTGTACCTGGCTTTGGCTCCAGCGCATAGTGAACCGCTTCGGCCCATGCGGCGTGCGAACCTCGCAGTGGAGATGACCCAGCTCCAGCCGGATCGAATCGACCCCGTCGATCGTCTGCAGGAAGTACCGCCGGTCGAGTGCATGCCGCACGAGCATCTGCGACTCAATCGGCCACTGGTCCAGATGCCGCAGGATGCCAATCTCCTGCTGCTCGCCGTCGCGGGTCCAGACGCGCAGGCTGATGTAATCGCCCGGATTCGTCGCGGGGAACAGATTCACCGCAAACACGCCGCGATAGACCTGATCATTGGCCAGCACTACCGTAACCGTCTCTCGCGGTCCGGCGCAGATTTGGGCATCCTCCGGCGTCAGCCACCGCGGCAGGAACTTCGCAGCGCCTTCAGGTTCGCCAGCTTCAGTAAGCACCCGCTCCTGATCATGCTTGAGCATCGCATCGACCGACGCCGTGGGCGAAACCTGCGACTGCAGCCGCACGAGCTTAGCGTACTGCCCGTTCTGCGCGAGCAGCTCCGCATGGCTTCCCTGCTCCGTCAGCCGGCCGCGGTCGAAGACCATAATCCGGTGGGCGTCGCGCAGCGTGCTCAGCCGGTGGGCGATCGCGATGGTCGTCCGCCCGCGGGTCAGCGCCTTAAGAGCCTGCTGAATCGCCTGCTCGCTTTCGGCGTCGACGCTGCTAGTCGCTTCGTCGAGCACCAGGATCGGCGGGTCGTAAAGAATCGCCCGGGCGATCGACAGCCGTTGCCGTTCGCCGCCGGAGAGCCCCGCGCCGCGTTCGCCGAGCCAGGTGTCGTACCCCAGCGGCGAGTTGAGGATGAACTCGTGCGACTGGGCCGCCTTCGCCGCGGCGATCGCCTGTTCCGGGTTGCTGGACGGCAGGCCGTACACCAGGTTGTCCCAGATCGTGCCGCGGAACATGAACGGTTCTTGGAGCACCACGCCGATATGCCGCCGCAGTTGGTGAGCCGCCACTTGCCGCACGTCGACGCCGTCGACCAGCACGCGGCCTTCGTTCACGTCGTAGAACCGACAGAGGAGGTTCACCAGCGTCGTCTTACCGCTGCCGCTCTTGCCGACGATGCCGATCGTCTCACCTGGGTTGATCTCGAAGCTGACGTTCCGCAGCACCGGCTGATGCCGCTCGTAGCCGAACGTGACGCCCTCGAACTGGATGCGTCCCTGCATCTCAGGCAGGTCCACAGGCTCGGCTGCGTCGGTCGATTCCACCGGCGTGTCGAGCAGCTCGAACACCCGCTGGCAGCCGGTAAGGAAGTTGGTGAGCCAGGTGGTGAACTGCGACAGCGTCGCCAGCGGCGTGTAGAACATCGCCAAGTAGGCCAGGAACGCCATCAGTTCGCCGAGCGACATGTGGTTGGCCGGATCGGTCCGCCCGGCCAGCACATCCCGCCCGCCGACGTACCACACAATAAGCCCGCCAAGGCTGAAGATGAGCTGCATCGTCGCTGAGAACGCCGCGGTCGAGTAATCCACGCGAATCCGCGATTGCCGCAAATAATCGCTGATCCGGTTGAAAC
>DASVCM010000802.1:0-3311 GCA_036381635.1 Lacipirellula sp. | reverse complement strand
ACTGCTGCTTTTCGAGCTATTGCCGAAGGAACGACTCCTTCACCATCCGCCAGATTGCCAGCATCCCGCCGAGCATCAGCACGCCGAACGCCAACATCCCCGGCACGAGCCAGGGAAAATCGAAGAAGGCCTGCATGCTGCCCGGCGCCGCGTTCCAGAGGCCCCCCCAATAGACCATCACCACCAGCGCGGCAAGACACAGGAAAGGCCCATAGGGAATCACATCGTCCCGCCGCAGCACAATCTGGAGGATGCCCGCTACCAGCCCGGCGAACGGCGCAATGAAGAAGATAAAGATGCATGGCTGCCAACCGAGAAAGGCGCCGATCATCATCATCAGCGTCACGTCGCCAAAGCCCATCGCCTCGCGCCGCAGCGCCGCGGAGCCGACGATCCGCACGGCCCACACCATCGCGCTGCCGCCGATCATGCCGGCTAGCGCCGTCAGCAGTCCGACCCACGACGGCCCGCCGAGATACCAGACGCCGATGATCACCGCCGCGCCTGCCAATGCGATTAGCAGAATCGGCGGCCGCGCGAGTTCCCGGGCGACCCGCGCCATGACGACTCGCAGACCATAAAGCCAGCCATGCCGTGTTCGCCATCGCCTCGGCGTCAGCGCGAAGCACCACGTCGCAAAGCAGCCTAGGCCGATGATCAGGCTGGAGACATTCGGCGCGCCCTTCAGTGTCGACGGCCAAGCTTGGGGGGCGGCAAGAGTGAGCGGTTCAAGATAAAGCCCAAAGGGCGCCGCTTGTTGTGCAGCCCCTGCCGGAAGCGGAATTGCCGCCCCCGCCACTGGCGCGACTGCTCGAAGCCCTGCATGCGGCAGCAATGACATCGGCATGGCCGCGGCGAGCACCAAGGCCAGCAGCGTTCCCGGCACGGTAATCCCGTCGGGGATCGTCTTTTCATCAATATCAATGAGGCTCGCCGCCGCCATCAGCGTCAGCAGCAACGCATGGGAGACGAACGTCGAAAGTACAATCCAATGCGGCGCCGCCAGATTTCCGCCCGCAAGAATGGCCTCGAGCTGCGGCTGCACAAGCCCCTGCCGCCCGACTTCCCACCAGTAAAGCGCCGCCCACGCCAGCCCCATCGCCAACTCGACCGCGAGCGGCCGCAGCCAAAAGCCGGTCCCATGGAGCGAGCTCTCACGCCGCAGATTGAGCCACCCCCACAGCGGCAACCGGTCCGAAGCCCGCCGCCGCGGCGCCTCCGGATGCGCCGCCGACCACGGCGACACCGGTCGCGCATTCCAAGCGAGAGAATACGCCGCCCAATTCACAAACGCGCCCGCCGCCAACCCAGCCGCAAACGACAGGGACACTCCCACACCCAGCGGCAACGCGGCAAGCATCATGCAGCGATCAGCGGAAAATGAAATCGGCCACGGAACGTGTTAGTCGGCATCGTTCCGATGCCGCGAACGGCGGGCACAACGGACTCCTCGGCGGACCTCGGGGTGACAGGATTCGATCCGGCCCCAAGCCGCTTGCGGCTTAGCGAGCAAGTCCCAGCCGCTCGACAATCTCGTCCGCAACTTCGGCCAGGGCCTTACCATCCGTATCGACCTCAAGCGTAGCACACGCTGCGTAATTCGGCGTTCGCTCGGCCAGAAGCCGTTCAATCTCGGCCCGCCCCCCCACAGCCGTTAAATTCGGCCGGCGGGCCGCCGTCGCCGGATCCGATGCTATCCGCCGCTCGAGCGTCTCCACCGACGCCCGTAGCCAAACGATCGCGCCGCATGGTTTGAGAGCCTCGCGGTTCTCCGGCCGCAGGACGGCGCCGCCGCCCAGGGCCAAGACAGCGCGCGACATGCGCGAAAGTTCTGCAACGACCACCGATTCCAGATCGCGAAACGCCTGCTCGCCTTCATCCGCAAAGATCGCCGCGATCGACTTCCCCGCACGCAGCTCCACTTCGACGTCGGCGTCCACCCAATCCCAACCAAGCCGCAGCGCCAACTCCCGCGCCGCCGCCGTCTTCCCGCTCCCGCGATAGCCGATCAGCGCGATGTTCTCAATAGTCATCGGATCCAAGCTAGCCATTTAAGACGATAGCCGCAAAAAGGCACAAAAGGCGCAATAAAGGGAAATGCTATGTTGGATGTTCCTTCAAGCATTCCTCTTTGCGCTTTTTGTGCCTTTTTGCGGCCGTTTTAAAACTTCACCGGCCCGATCGTGCGCTTGAGCACCTCGCGCATCAAGTCGGCCGGCGCCTCCTTGCGGGTGAACAAAAAGAACTGCAGCATCGCCTGCCGCACGAACATTTCCACGCCGGTGATCGTCGCGCAGTTGCGCGAGCGGGCGTCTTTGATCAGCAGCGTCGACTCTGGGTTGTAGACCGTGTCGAACACAAGCATCGCCGGCTTGAGGAACGTTTTGTGGATTGGCGACTCATCGACGTTTGGGTGCATGCCGATCGGCGTGCAGTTGACGATGATGTCAACGTTCGCCCGGTGACGAGCTTCCCAATCGACCGCCTTCGCCTCGAACGTGCCGGCCAGCCGCTCCGCCCGCGACAGTGTCCGCGATGCGATCGTGGTGCTCGCCCCGCGCTTCCGCAGGCCGAACACGATCGGCCGCGCGACGCCGCCGGCGCCCAGCACTAACACGCGCTTGTTCTTGAGCGGGCTGGGGTCGGCGCCGATCTGCCCCAATTGGTGCTCCAGGCAATCCATCGCCGCGTTGTAATCGGTGTTGTACCCGATGACTTCCGCGCCATCGAAAATCACCGTATTCACCGCGGCAATGCTTTTCACCGCCGGGTCCACTTTCGTGAGATGCCGGGCAATCGCCTCCTTGTGCGGGATCGTCACGCTCAGCCCCTTCACGCCCAGCCGCGGCGCGTCCTCCATGAACTGCCCCAACGCATCCGCCGGCACGCGGAACGGCACATAGACCGCATCGATGCCGCGGGCTTCGAACGCCGCGTTATGCACATGCGGACTGAGACTATGCCCCACCGGGTCGGCGATCACACCGTACACCGCCGTGTTCGGACCGATCCGCTCATAGCGGTAGATCTCGGTCATCTGTTTGAAGCTGAGCTGCCCCGGCGCGAGCGTTCGCTCGTGGTGGAACGTCGCGTAGGTAAAGGGGGCGCCAAACTTGCCGGCCAGAACCCGCGACGGCGTGCCGACGTCGCCCATGCACATGCCGACCGTCGGCACTTCGCTCTCCTGCATCATTTCGAGCATCCGCACGTTGTCGTGCGGCACGTTCGCCATCGTGGCCAGCTTGACGATGTCGGGACTCAGCTTCGCCATCCGCGCATGCAGCTCGCGCAGGTCCTCGGGCGTCTTGCGG
>DASVCM010000801.1:0-3673 GCA_036381635.1 Lacipirellula sp. | reverse complement strand
CGCCTGGCGGCGCATCCAGACGATCCGCCGACGGCGACGATGCGCGGGCACGCGCGGTTGGTCTATAAGCCGCAGCTCTATCAGCGGCTGATCGATCGACAGCGAAGTGCGGCGAACGCTCTGGAGTTTTGCGTCGGCACGCTCGCTGAGATGCCGGAGGGCGACGTCTACGAGGCGGTGGACCAGTACAGCCGGCAGGGGCGGATCGCGTACGTGCATCTGCGGAACGTGCACGGCAAGGCGCCGAAGTATCACGAGACGTTCATCGACGACGGCGACGTCGACATGCTGCGCGTGCTGCGGATCCTCAAGACGAATGGGTACGACGGCGTGCTGATTCCTGATCACACGCCGCAGATGACGTGCGCCGCGCCGTGGCATGCGGGAATGGCGTATGCGCTAGGCTACATGCGCGCGGCGATTCAGGCGATTGATTGATGCGGGATCGCGAATTCGAATTCCGCATTTAGCCGCGGGGCTCGCCCCGCGCGCCCGACGCGAGCGGCGGGGCTAAAATGCGCGTGCGGCGGTAGGCAACTAGCGCGAGCAGTGCGCCGAAAAGGCCGCAGGTCATCGTGGCGACGGCGTTGGCGGCGCGGAGTTTCAGCGTAACGTCAAACTCGCTAGGGAACGAGACGAAGGTTGCGGTCGGAGGCGGCGCCAGGCTAAGTGAGTACGGACTGTTCGATATAGTCGCGGCGCCGGAGTTGGGGACCAGGTTCCATGCGCCGCTGCCTGCGAACGTAGCGCTGGGAGCGGGCGTGGGAGATGTCGGCGTGGGCAGTATCGGTGGTTGGCCTACCCCAGCCGCTAGAAGAATTCGCTGCGTTGGCACGCTGTTGGGCGTAACCAGCATGCAGACGGCCAGTAGCAGCATGAACACCGCGAACCCCGCAGACGCGGCCTGACGGGCGCCGCGGGCGTAGATGATGAGCATCACCGCGTACCCCAGGGCCAACAGCGACGCGGCGCAGAGCAGGTCGGCGTAGACCCAACTCTCCTGGCTGAAGGCGGCGGCGGCGATCGCGGCGTAGACCATCGCGGCCAGGATCCATTTCAAGGAGAAGCGAAACATTTGGCGGCCTGCGGGGTTAGAGGAGGTTCGGCGCCGTTGGCGATGGATTGCGGATGTTGCGCGGGCTTAAATGGGCATGAACGGGGTTGGCGCGCGCGGTGGTAAAGCATATCGGAAAAATGTCGTTGCGGTCACGTTTTTTGCGAAACTCGGCGGGGGCTTTGAGATAAGTAGCTATGTGAATGGGGGCTCGCCTTTGCTACCGCTGCGGGCTCCTCGCTACGGGCTCCTCGCTCAACACATGGGAGATAGGCGGATGCGTTTCTTTTCGTTGACGTTACTTGCGTTATCGGCGTGGGCGGTCGGCGGCGTGGCCGTGGCGGCCGAGGGCTCGAAGCCGAATATTGTGGTGCTCTTCGCCGACGATACCGGCTGGGGCGAGTTCGGCGCTCAGGGAAATAAGGAGATTCCGACGCCGAACATCGATTCGATCGCCGCGGGGGGCGTGAAGTTTACCGACGGCTATGTGACCTGCCCGCTGTGCAGTCCGTCGCGGGCCGGGCTGATCACGGGGCGGTATCAGACGCGGTTTGGACATGAGTTCAACGAGCGCGGCGCCGCGGATAATTTCGGCCTCCCGGTCCAGCAGAAGACAATCGCCGACCGGCTGAAGACGGCCGGCTACGCGACGATCGGCATCGGCAAGTGGCATCTCGGTTGGCGGCAGCCGGAGTTCCGGCCGACGGCCCGCGGGTTCGATGAATACTACGGCACGATGGCCAACTCGGCGTTCTACAACGTGCGATTGGTCGATACCCGCAAGTCGCCGGAGCCGACGCCGGTCGAGGACGATTCGTTCTACACGACTGACGCGTACGCCGACCGGGCGGTCGAGTTCATCAATGAGCACAAGTCGGAGCCGTTCTTTATCTACTTGCCGTTCAACGCGCAGCATGCGCCGCTGCAGGCGCCGAAGAAGTATCTCGACCGGTTCCCGCAGCTCGAGGGGGATCGGAAGATTTTCGCCGGCATGATGTCGGCGCTGGACGACGCGGTGGGCGAGGTGCTGGGCGCGCTGGAAAAGAACGGGCTAACCGAGAACACGCTGGTGGTGTTCCTCACCGACAACGGCGGGCCCACGAAGACGACGACTTCGAAGAACGATCCGTTGCGGGGCTCGAAGGCGACGATGCTCGAAGGCGGGATTCGCGTGCCGTTCTACATGCAGTGGAAGGGGCATCTGCCGGCGGGCGAAGTGTATGAGAAGCCGGTGATTTCGCTGGATATTCTGCCGACGGCGCTGGCGGCGGCGGGCGCTAAGCCGCAAGCGGCTGAGGAACTGGACGGCGTGAATCTGTTGCCGTACCTCACGGGCGAGAACGAAGGGGCGCCGCATGAGTCGCTCTTCTGGCGGTTTGGCAAGCATTGGGCGGTGCGGCATGGGGACTGGAAGCTGGTGGCCGCTAATCCGGATGGGCTTAAGACCAAGTTGTATAACCTGGCCGAAGACGTCGGCGAGACGAACGATCTCTCGGACGAGCACCCCGAGAAGGTGGCCGAGCTGCAGAAGCTGTACGACCAGTGGAATGCCGAGAACGTCGAGCCGAAGTGGAAGCCGGGGCCCGAAACGCGCAAGAGCCGAGCGCGGCGGAACCGCCAGCAGGCGCGAAAGCGGGCGCAGCAGGAGCGGGTGCAAGAGGAGCGGGCGGGGGTGGAGTGAGATGGCCAGTTGCGTTTGGTTAGCCGCAACGCGGCGGTAGTCAATAGCCAGGGGCGTTAGCCCCTGGTATAGACAGGCGTAAAGAATGTAAGCCCCAACGGGGCGACAGCAAGATGGCAAGCGCACTGTCGCCCCGTTGGGGCTTACGTACCCATTCGGCGACTCGACCAGGGGCTTACGCCCCTGGCTATTAACTTTCGGCCCGTTGGGCCTGCATGCAAAGCAAAACGAGCTCAGGCCATGAAGATCCGATCGATGCGAGCAGGGATTCAATTGTTGACGGCGATGGCAGCATTAATTGGGCTCGCTTCACATCTTCACGCGGCGGACGCGGGGCGGCCCAACATTGTGTTCATCCTGGCGGATGATCTGGGGTACACGGACCTCGGCTGCTACGGCAGCGACTATTACGAGACGCCGAACATTGATCGCATGGCGGCCGAGGGGGTGCGGTTTACTGACGGCTACACCTGCGGACCGAATTGCCAACCGACGCGGGCGGCGCTCTTGAGCGGCCAGTATGGCCCGCGGACCGGCGTGTACACCGTCGGGAACATCGACCGGTTCAATTGGCGCACGCGGCCGTTGCGGCCCGTCGACAATGTGACGATGCTGCCGCTGGAGAAGGTAACGATCGCGCAGGCCCTTAAAGACGCGGGCTACGCGACCGGGATGTTCGGCAAGTGGCACCTCGGGAACGACAAGAAGCACCATCCCGGCAAGCGCGGGTTCGACGAGGCGGTCGAGTCGTCGGGCGTTCACTTCGATTTCAAGACCGATCCGCCGGTAGAGTCTCCGGACGGGCAGTATCTGGCCGACTTCCTCACTGACCGCGCGGTGGATTTCATCGAGCGGCACAAGGACGAGCCGTTCTTTCTGTACCTGCCGCACTTTGGCGTGCATTCGCCGATTCAGGCGAAGCCGGAGCTTGTCGAGCG
>DASVCM010000800.1:0-2347 GCA_036381635.1 Lacipirellula sp. | reverse complement strand
CCGCCACGAGCGGCAGTTCGACGGCGTGCTGCCGCGGCGAAAACACTTGCTGCGTGCCGCGCTCGAACACGAGCTTGCCGTTGAGCCACATCTGCATCGCGTCGTTTGTGCCGACATGGGCCCGCACGATGCGCGGCTCGTCGGTTTCCATCGTGCGGGCCAGATATGCGACCGACGCGTCGCCGCCGCGGCCGAGATTCATCAACTTGCCGTCGATGTGCTGCGGCGCGGGCAACCAGCCGTGCTCGCCGTTGGCATCTTTGTGCGTAACTTTGCGATCGACCGGCGACGCAACGCCAAAGGACTCGGCCAGCCCAATTTCGGGCGTATCGACGGCGATGGGCCCCCATTGCAGCCAGTCGGAGAGGGTAACGTCGGCTGACTTGGCCAGCTCAGCCGCGTGCTGTTCCCAGTGATGTTGAGTTTCGCTGCGCTTGCTGTCGAGCTCGGCCAATTTCTCTTCAAGCTGCTTAATCTCACGGCTAAGCCGCGCAGAGGTGCGCGTTTGCTCGTCACTGGGAAGTTCGAGAATCGGCCTGGCGTTGCCGCGGCGGCCGTCGAGACCCTCTTCGTCCACATTATTGAAGAACGCAAAAAGCTCGAAGAATTCCTTCTGTGAGATCGGATCGTACTTGTGGTCGTGGCAGCGGGCGCAGCCCAGCGTCAGGCCCAGCCAGACCGAGCCGGTCGTGCTCACGCGATCGACGACGTACTCGACATGGTACTCCTCGGGGATCGCGCCGCCTTCGAAGTTAATCGGGTGATTGCGGTTAAACCCCGAGGCGACGCGCTGCTCGCGCGTCGCGTCCGGCAGCATATCGCCGGCAAGCTGCCAGACGGTGAACTTGTCGAACGGCAGATTCTCGTTGAACGCCTTGATCACCCAATCGCGCCAGGCCCACATGTCGCGATGCGAATCGATGTGATAGCCCTGCGTGTCGGCGTAACGGGCCGCGTCCATCCAGTCCAGCGCCATCCGCTCGCCGAAATGCGGCGAGGCGAGCAGGCGATCCACAACCCGCTCGTAGGCTCCCGGCTTGTCATCGGACAGAAACGCTTGAATCTCGGCGGACGTCGGTGGAAGGCCCGTCAGGTCGAGCGTCAGCCGGCGAATGAGCGTGCGGCGATCGGCCGCTTCCGCCGGTTGCATTCCCTCGCGCTTTAGCCGCTCGCGGATGAACGCGTCGATGGGATGGACGCTGCGGGTACCGCCGGCGTCGGCAACATCACCGATTGCCGGAACCTCCGGCCGCTCCAGCGGAATGAACGACCAATGCGGCTCGTACTCCGCCCCTTCCGCGACCCAACGGGTGAGCAGCTCGATCTGCTCGCGCGTGAGCGTTTTGTGCGAATCGGGCGGCGGCATCCGCATCTCGTCCTCTGCCGAGATCCGGGCGATCAGCTCGCTCTCGTCCGGCTTGCCCGGAACAATTGGCAACAGACCGGAGTCGGCCTCCGCCAGCGCCAGCGGACGCTCGTCCAGCCGCACGCCGCCGCCCTGGCGGGTTTCGTCCTGCCCGTGGCAGAGGAGGCAATTCTGCGAAAGAATCGGCCGTATGTCCCGGCTGAAGCGAATCGGTTTCTCGGCGGCCGATTGTTCCGCAGCATGTGCGCCAGCGCCGAAGGCGGCAAGTGTAATCAGGGGCAGGAGCAGGCGAAAGCGCATGAGAGAAAAGCCGTGGGAGCCATGCGGCGAATGTAGTCTGTCATTGTAGCCCACAGGGCCACCAGCCCCAACGGGGCGAAAGTCAATAGCCAGGGGCGTCAGCCCCTGGTAAGCAAAATTACCAAGATCGTAAGCCCCAACGGGGCGGCAGTAAGCTGGCTGGCGCACTGGCGGATTGCTATACACAGCTACCGCCAGCCGGCGAATGTTGCGTCAACAGCGCGTTCAAACGCCTCGTGGCGATTGCTGTCCTTAAGTGCTGTTAAGTCGTCAATGCTCTCATTCGCGGCAGCAATGTCAGACAAGCGCGTTTGCCACACTCGCCATGCATCCTGGTCGAGGAGGTCACGGGCAGCAACATCGGCCGGCGTGCGATTGGGGGCGGCGAGCACGCCCGGATCGCCAGACGCTGCGTAGAAATCGCTTCCGACATCGTCCGCGAGCGTCGATCGCCAATGCGAGGCGGAGCCGAGCGCGATCAGCGATTCGCTCGAAGCGAGAGCCGCCTCCATCGCCGGCGCCGTTGCAGAGGCCGCCGTCGCGGCGAGCGCGTCGCCGCTGCCGAAATTGCTCCTCCACTGGGCGAGATCACTGGCGTCAACGTCGCCGTCCGCGTCCGCATCGCCCTGCCCGCGCGTCGCGCCGGCGGTTGTGCCAAGGCCCCGCTGCCACGCCAGCAGG
>DASVCM010000799.1:0-5329 GCA_036381635.1 Lacipirellula sp. | reverse complement strand
CCGGCCGCAACGTTTGTCGCTCCTGGCAGTACGACGCCGAACCAGCCGACCGCAGCCTCGACCGCGGTGGTTTCGGCGACGGCTATTCCCGACGACGCCAAACTTGTTGAAGGGAGCGAGATCGTCGCCCGTGTCGCCGATCAGGTCGTCCTCGGCAGCGACGTGCTGTGGCAGGTCAACCGGATGATCGACGCGAAGCTCGCCGAGGGGGGCCAAACCCGCGCCGACATTCCTGCTGCCGAGCTCGCCGCCGCACAACAAGCCCTCACGCGAATGATGGTAATGCAGCTTATCGACACCAAGCTGCTGTTCGCCGACTTCCGCCGCAACGTTCCCGCCGAGAGTCTTGAGAACGTCAACAAGTCGATCGCCGGACCGTTCGAGGAGATTGAAATCCCCAAACTCCTGGAAATCTACTGCGTGAAGGATCGCGTCGAGCTGGAAGCCGCATTGCGCGCCAACGGCACTTCGCTCAAGGACGTGCAAGAACAGTTCACGGAAAAAACGGTGGCGGGCGAGTGGCTCCGCCAGCGAATGCCGAAGCCCAAGACGATCACGCATGAGCAGATGCTCGCCTACTATCAGGATCACTTGAAAGAATATGAGTTCCCCGCACAAGCGCGTTGGGAAGAGCTCATGATCCGTCTCGACCGCGTCGGCGGCGATCGCGACGCCGCCTGGAAGGCGCTCGCTGAGATCGGCAACGAGGTGTGGAGCAAAGTCGTCGCCAACCCTGCCATCCGCGGGCCGGTGTTCGCGGACGTTGCCAAAGCCAAGTCGCATGGATTCACCGCCGCCGACGGCGGCATCCATGACTGGACGACCCTGGGATCGCTCAAATGCGAAGCCTTGAACCACGCGCTCGCCACGCTCGAGATCGGCCAGATGAGCCCCGGCATCGAGAGCGAGAACGGCTTTCACATCGTCCGGGTACTGGAGCGAAAGGACGCCGGCCGCGTCCCGTTCACCGAAGCGCAGGCCAAGATTCGCGAAACTCTTGAAGCGCAGCAGAGAGAAGCGCTCCTCCTGGCCGAACTCCAGGAAGCTCGCAAAAGCGCTCGCGTCTGGACCAAATGGGAAGGCGAGCTCACGGGCGAGCGCCTGGCCGAAGTTCTCAACGGCCGCCAGAAGCGGTAAGTGACCGCATCGATAAATAGCCCGGCCATCTCGCCTTGGCGAGTCGCCTGTGGCGACCTGGCCGGGCGAATCACCGGCCGCTGCAGAATTCGCCGAGCCAGGATGGCTCGGCTATATACACGCGAGCCTCGAAGTTACTCAACGCGTTCGCGCAATTGAACGCCTTCCAACGTCCCGGTACACTTCAGGTTTCCTGGAACGCTGCAGATTCCCGCCTGAAAGGACCGCCTCGATGGCTGAGGTTGCCAAGCTAACGACCACTGACGGTAAAGAACTCGAACTCCCGGTCGTGGTGGGAACCGAGCAGGAACGCGCCATCGACATTGGCAAGCTCCTCAGCTCCGCGAAGCTGATCACGCTCGACGAGGGATACGTCAACACGGGCGCCTGCACCAGCGCGATCACCTTTCTCGACGGCGACCGCGGCATCCTTCGCTACCGCGGCTACCCGATCGAGCAGCTCGCCGAGGGGTGCGTCTTCCTGGAAGTCGCGCACCTGTTGATCTACGGCGAGCTTCCCAACAAGGCGCAACTTGAAACCTTTGCCGACACGCTCCGCATGCACACGATGCTGCATGAGGACATGCGCCTGTTCTACGACGGCTTCCCGCGCGACGCCCACCCGATGGCGATCCTCGCGTCGGTCGTCGGCGCCATGGCGACGTTTTACCAAGATGCGCTCGATCCCCACGACCCCGAGCAGGTCGACCGCTCGATCATCCGGCTGCTGGCCAAACTGCCGACGATCGCGGCGTTCGCGTACAAGAAGTCGATCGGCCATCCGTTCCAGTACCCGAAGAACAAGCTTTCGTACTGCGAGAACTTCTTGCAGATGATGTTCGGCGTGCCGAGCGAGGAGTACGAGATCGACAAGGATTTCGTCGACGCGCTCAATCTGCTGCTCATCGTCCACGCCGATCACGAGCAGAACTGCAGCACGTCCACGGTGCGGATGGTCGGCTCGTCGCTGGCCAACCTCTTCGCATCGGTCTCCGCCGGCATCAGCGCGCTCTGGGGCCCGCTCCACGGCGGGGCCAACGAGGCGTGCGTCCAGATGCTCGAGCAAATTCGCCGCGACGGGGCCAACGTCAAAAAGTACGTCGACATGGCCAAGGACAAGAACAACAACTTCCGCCTGATGGGCTTCGGCCACCGCGTGTACAAGAACTTCGACCCGCGTGCCAAAATCATCAAGGCCGCCTGCCATCGGATTCTCAAGAAGCAGCACATTAACGACCCGATCTTCGATATCGCCCTGCAGCTTGAAGAAGTGGCGCTCAATGACGAGTACTTCATCGAGCGCAAGTTGTACCCGAATGTCGACTTCTACTCGGGCGTCATCTACCGCGCGATCGGCATTCCCGTGCAAATGTTTACGGTGCTGTTCGCCATCGGCCGCCTGCCGGGCTGGATCGCCCACTGGGTCGAAATGCACAACAGCCCCACGAAACGCATCTGCCGCCCGCGGCAGATCTACACCGGCCCGACTGAACGGCCGCTCCTGCCGATCGACAATCGCTAGCCAGGCACGATGCCGGCAATCACATCGAGGCCGCCGTCAACACCTTTACCTCTCTCCTTCCTCCTATTTCTTTGCGTCCTTTGCGACCTTCTGTTGAATGAACAGAAGATCGCAAAGGACGCAAAGGATCGATACGACATCGATCAGGTAATGATCTAACGAGCTTGTTAGGATGATCCCAGCCGCCGTTGTCACACGCCTACATTATCTTGGTCTGCCGTGCCGCTTGTTCGCATCGAATCCCTGTCGAAGCGCTACGGCCGCGTTGCCGCGCTGAGCGACTGCACGTTCGAGATCGCTCCCGGCGAGACCCTGGGGCTCCTGGGCCCGAATGGCGCCGGAAAGACGACGCTGCTTCGCCTCCTGTTGGGCTATCTCAAGCCGACCGCAGGCCGGGCGACGATCGACGGCCTCGATTGCTACCGCCAGTCGGTCGATGTTCATCGCCGCCTGGCGTACCTCCCCGGCGACGCCCGGCTCTTTCGAAACCTCAACGGACGCCAGACGCTCGAGCTGTTCGCTCGCCTACGGACGACGGCAACCATCGAGCGCGCTTTGCAGCTTGCCGAGCGGCTACAGCTCGACCTCACCCGCCGCGTACGGCACATGTCGACCGGCATGCGGCAGAAGCTCGCTCTGGCAACCGCGCTCACGCCCGACGTACCGCTGGTGATTCTCGACGAACCGACGGCCAATCTCGATCCCACGGTCCGCCGCGACGTTGCCGAGCTCATCCGCGAAGCTCGTTCGCAGGGCAAGACGGTCTTCTTCTCCTCGCACGTGCTGTCGGAAGTGGAAGAAGTCTGCGATCGCGTGCTCGTCCTGCGGCAGGGCCAGCTCGTTGAGTCAGTCGAAGTCGCCCAGGTCCGCCAGCAGCACCGCATCTCGGCGAAACTAACCGGAGTTATTGCGCCCCCGCCGACAGAGGTTGCCCAGCGCATCGAAATCAACCGTCCCGACGCGGAAGGCGAAATTCAGATCCTCACCCGCGGCGACCTCGCGCCGTTGCTGAGCTGGCTGTCACAGCAACCGCTCGTCGAGCTCTCCATCGAGCCGATCGGACTCCGGGCCGTCTACGAAAGACACCACCCGATGGCGAGCGAATGAACTTCGTCCTCTTATTCCGGTCGCTGCGCGACGGCTGGCCGCTGCTGGCGAGCTGTGCGGCGCTAGCGTTTGGATTCACCTGGCTGCGGGTCTGGGTGGCGTCGCAAATCAAACCCGACGCGTTCATCAAATTCTTCTCGGAAAGCCTGCAGATCTTTCAGAACCTGCTGCCGGTGCCGATCGCCGAGTTCGCGACCCCGCTGGCTCGCGTGGCGTTCACCTACGAAGAATTCGGCCTTGTGTTGCTGCTGGGCCTGTGGGCCATCGCCCGCGGAACCGATTCCATCGCCGGCCGCGTTGGCGCCGGCACGATGGAGATGCTGCTGGCCCAGCCGCTGCGGCGCATTACGATTCTTTCGAGTCACACGCTGGTAACGCTCGTCGGGGTGGTCGTCATCGCCTTGACCAGTTGGCTGGGAGTTCGGATGGGCCTGGTCGTGAGCGAATTCGAGCAAGAGCCCGCCTGGACTGAGATCGCTCCTGGCCCGGCAAACTTTGTCGGACTCGGGTTGTTCATAACGGGCGCCGCGACGTTCATTTCCGCCCTCGTCCGCTCGCGCGGCAATGCCGTAGGTCTGATGATCGGCTTCTACATCATCGAGATCGCGGTAATGATCGTGGCCCGCGTCTCGGAGCAATTCTCTTGGCTGCGGTGGCTGACCATCCTCAGCGCCTACGAGCCGACGCTGCTGACGCTGGCGCTCGACCGACGCCCCGAAGAGTTCTGGCCGATGTTCTGGCAATACAACGCCTGGCTGTTCGGCCTCGGGACGCTGCTCTTGGCGTTAAGCGCCGCGATCTTCTGCCATCGAGATGTGCCTGCGCCGCTCTAACATGCAAAGCCGGAATTGACGTTTCATAAGTTCGGCCGTAGGCTGCCCACATGGACTATCGCGATATCATCACGATCGAGCCCGGCAAACGCAGCGGACAGCCCTGCATCCGCCACATGCGACTGACGGTCGCCGACGTTCTGAGCTATCTCGCCAGCGGCATGACCATGGACGAAGTCTTGGATGACTTTCCCGATCTGACGCGTGACGACATTCTCGCCTGTCTAGCTTTTGCCGCCGATCGAGAGCGGCGAGTTCGCATCGTCCTACCGTCGTGAAACTCCTCTTCGACCAAAACCTGTCTTTCAAATTGGTCGAGTTGCTTGCCGACTTGTTTCCTGGCTCCGAGCATGTTCGAAACGTAGGTCTCCGCGACGTCGACGACTACGAGATCTGGGTGTACGCGGCGTCGCACGGGTTTACGATCGTCACCAAGGATGAGGACTTTAATGCACGCAGCGCGGTTCGAGGCTTTCCGCCCAAAGTGATCTGGATCCAAATGGGCAACTGTGCCACCGAGCGTGTACACGTCCTGCTTCGGCGCAATCTTGACGAGATCGTTGTTTTTGAGCAGCGAGATGATATTGGCGTCTTGGCGTTGCTTTAGCAAGCACCAGCCTGTACGCCCTAACCGGCTCCTCAGGGCAGTTTTTCAACGAAACGCCGAAGGTGCGCATCGAGCATCTCAAAATCGCCGCCGAACGCCGCCGCGAAATCGGTCACCCGCTCC
>DASVCM010000798.1:0-2550 GCA_036381635.1 Lacipirellula sp. | reverse complement strand
AGCAAGTGCTCGACCCGCTCGGCTAGCGTTTCGACGTGCCCGAACATCATCGTCGCCGAACTGATGCCGCCGAGCGAATGCCAGACGCGCATGACGTTGAGCCAGTCGTCGGTCAGTACCTTCCCGCGAGTGATTTCTTTGCGCACTCGATCTACCAGTATCTCGGCCCCGCCGCCGGGCAGGCTGCCCAGGCCGGCTGCCTTGAGCCGCTCGAGCACTTCCTTAAGCGGCAGTTTGTTGACCTTGGTGAAATGGTGGATCTCCGGCGGGCTGAAGCCGTGGATGTTGACCTCGGGAAAGTGCTGCTTGATATCGCGAAGCAGCTCCTCGTACCACTCGAGCTTGAACTCCGGATGCAAGCCGCCCTGCATCAGGATCTGGTCGCCGCCGAGCGCCACGGTTTCTTCAATCTTCGTAAAGATCTCCTCGTGGCTTAGCACGTATCCTTCGGGCGACTTCGGCCCGCGGTAGAACGCGCAGAAATCGCATACCGCCGTGCAGATGTTGGTGTAGTTGATGTTCCGGTCGATGTTGTACGTGCGGTAGTTCTCCGGATGGAGCCGCAACGTCGCCTCGTTGGCGGCGCGGCCAAGCGCGGCCAGGTCGCGGCATTCCAACAGCCGCAATCCCTCTTCAGGCGTCAGCCGTTCGCCGGCGACCGCCTTGTCCAGGAGATAATTAATGCTGAGCGGAGCAATCATGGAATCGCAACTGATAGTTCTTGGGAATCAAACCCAGCGCCGCGGCCCGGCGGAAGTACAGCTCAAGTCCCTGCCGCTCGCGGGCCTCTAAATCGAAGTTCAGATTATCGCGCAAGTAGTGCAGCACCAACACCCGCGGCAGGTTCATGGCGGTCGATTGCTCGTCGGCAATCGCTTCGAGGTCGCGCTTCCCGCGGTCCCGAGCGGACTCCAAGGCGCCTTCCACGGCAGATACATCGACGCCCGCCCGCGCCGCCCACACCGCGAACACGAACGGCAATCCGGTCGACTTGACCCACTCTTCGCCGAGGTCCCACGTCTCGCAAAATCCATCGGATGGCGAACGGATCGCCCGATCGCCAATGACCAGCACGGCGTCGGCCTCCGACTCCAGCGGCGACGCGCCCATTGGCAGCGTCTGCAGCCGCGGCCGCACGCCGAATCGATCGGCCAACAGAATCTGCGACAGCACCGCACTGGTCCGCGATCCCTCGTCGAGCGCCAGCGTCGTTACGCTTGCCGGCGGCTTGCGAAACAGGACCTTGACGCTCAGCACCGGCCCGCGGCAGCCGATGCAGGCGTTCGAAACAATCGACCACTCCGGATGACGCGCCAGCTCAATGCACGGCGCCAGCGCGACATCGAGCTCGCCGGCGCTGAGCTTGTCGGCCAGTCGGCTGGGATGATCGAACGAAAGTTCCGCCGCCGGCGCCAGCTCTGGCAGTCCGCGCACCAGTGGAACCGTGTTGAGATAGGTGACAGCCCCAATGCGGAGAGGTTGTACAACGGCAGAATCGGTCTCGGTCATCGAAAGTATTGTAGTCCTCTCGCTCCGCGAGAGGAATGTATTGTTGGCCTCTCGCTGGAGCGAGAGGCGATCATCTCGCTCCAGCGAGACGGCTACATTGCCGTCAAACTTCCAGGCGCCGGAAAGATCTCAAGCCGGCCCGTAGCGGCAGGATGGTAACCACGGCCGCCAGGACCATCGACGCAATAATTCCCAGCAGCAGCCAAAACCGCAGATACGATGGCTGCAACAGCTTCGGCGGCATCTCCGCCTTCCCGGCGAGCAGATAGAAGTGGCAGGGGAGGGCAGTCAGCAACACGACGGCCATGATGTACAGCGCGCTGAGCACCAAATTGAGCGTGCCGCCAAAACCCGCCGCGATCTTCGACGGCGACTGCTCGCGAAAGTTAGGCATCATCGCGCCAAAGCCGACCGCCATCCCGGCGAGGCCGAGGCAAAGCAGCAGGCAAATCAACTGGTGCACCGCCACCACCATCGGCGACACATCGAGCATCACGTCGCTGATGCCCACCAGCGCCGCGCATGGCAGCCACGACCCGCACGCTGCGAACAAAAACTTCCCCCACAGGATCGTATCGCGATCCAGGGGCAGCAGGCTGAGGATCCAGAACCGTCGCCCTTCGAGGCTGATCAGCGGGTAAATGAATCTCGTGGTAAACGTCGACAGAATCAGCCCCACGACCGCGAGATTCAGAAAGCTGACAATGTTGACCCAAGTGAGGACGTTGATGTCCGACTTGTGCTGCCGGAAGCGGTCGACGTTCGCAAAGTACAACAACAAGAGCCCGAAGAAAATGAGAAACTGCGACCATTGCACCGGATCGCGCCGAAACAGGCGCAGGTCTTTCATGATGAGCAATCGCGTCTGCGTGGGAAACGCAAACAACAGCGCCCCCGCCACGCGATCGACCCACGCCAGCGTCTGCTTGGGCTTCTTCGCCCGCCGCGAGTGGAGTTCCCAATAGCTTCGTCGAAATAATCGCCGCCCCATCCAAACCACCGCCAGGTGGAGCACCAGCGCGTTCGAAACAAGCACGACCA
>DASVCM010000797.1:0-2097 GCA_036381635.1 Lacipirellula sp. | reverse complement strand
GTCGTCGCCGCGGGCCGGGCAGCACATCTCGATGAGCGTGGTCGTGCCGCCGACCAGCGCCGCCTTGCTCGCCGTTTCGTAGGTGTCCTTGGCAAACGTCCCCATGAACGGCAGGTAGATGTGCACGTGCGGATCGATGAATCCGGGAAACACATATTTCCCGCTCGCGTCGATCACTTCGGCCCCGGCCGGCGCACTCACCTGCGGCCCGACCGCGGCGATCGTCTCGCCTTCGATCAGCACATCGCCAACGAAGTCGTCGGTCGCGGTAACAATCCGGCCGTTCTGAATCAGCAACGACATGACAAGTCCCTTTGAATAAATGCCGGAATGCGATAGCCGCAAAAAGGCGCAAAAGACGCAAAAGGATGAAGGGAAGAACTAACCGCGGATTGCGCGGATAGCGCGGATGAGAACAAGAAACAACCAATAAGAATCCGCGACATCTGCATACACCGCGGTCGCCTTTTGCTCTCTCTTTCTGCGCCTTTTGCGCCTTTTTGCGGCCACTCCTATCCGTGAATAACTATCGTGGCGGCCAAAGCGCGCACGAAAAAACCGGCGGAGGGCCTAACCCTCCGCCGGTTTATAAGCAATCCCTAGTCGCGTGGCTACAACTTCTACCGGCGGCGACGCCCGAACTGGCCGCCCAGCTCGGCGAACGCCGCGTCGCTCACGGAGCCTTCGATCAGGTCGCCGGCGAGCTCCTCGAACTCGGCGCCGCCGTCCGCCGCTCCGAACAACGCATCGATCGCCAGGTCCCGGCGAAGCGACGAGAGGTCCAGGCCGTCGAACCGGTCGGCCAGCTTCTCGGCAATCGAGCTCAGCCGCTCAGCCGCGCGCTCCGCCCGGTCGCCGTCCAGCGCTTCCAAGCGATCGGCCAGGTTGGCCAACCGTCCGGCGACGCGCTCCAGCGCCGGCCGCGACGATTGCTCCTGCGTCACCCCGGTGGTGCCGATCTGGCTGCTCATCTCCGTCGACAGCGACCACGAAGCGCCCGAGGCGTCGACGGGGCTGCACATGCGCGCCGCCGTCGTGGCCTGCAATCCGCCCGCTACGGCCGAGCTGCCCGTGCCGCCGAAGTTCGATTGCCAATCGCCCAGGTCGTCCGCATCGACGTCGCCGTCGGCGTCCGCGTCGCCTTCGGAGCGGTCAGCGCCAGTGCTCTTACCTAGGTTGCGCTGCCAGTTCAGGAAATCGCGGCCGTCGACGTCCTCGTCCTGGTCGGAGTCGCCGGGAATGCCGACGCCGATCGAGCCGCCGGTGTCGGCGACCGGCAGCAGGTAGTCCTCAACTTCGCCAACTCCGCCGAAGCCGAACGGCGTATTGGTATTCCGCTTCTCGCCGGTGGTGGGATGCGTCGAGAACTCACCCATCCGGAACCGGGCGAACACGTTGTTCGCGGCGATCGACTCCGGCACGGCAATGGTCACGAAATTGTCGCCGGCCACCAGCAACTGGTCGGTGACGACGCGTTCGCCGTCGTCGAAGAAGTCGCCGTCATTGTTCCAGTCGATCCAGCCTTGCAGGTACGTCGTGTACGTGCTGGCCGTCACCTGGATCCGCGCGGTGCCGCCGGCAACGATCGGCTCGACGAAGACAATGCCGTTCTCGTCATCGCTCTCGTGCTGATTGTCGCCCCCGGCGTCCGGCGATTGGTAGGGCGACAGTTCGCCGTCGACGCTGGAACCCAACCAGTACTTGCTCTTCTTGTGGTGGGCCGGGTCCAAGCTGCCGTCCGCCCGCCGCTCGTAGCTCTGCGGCAAGTCGCCGAAGTCGTTGACCGCCAGATCGAGGATCCCGAAGTTCAGCGACGAGATCGTGCTGCTGCCGGTGAGGTTCACCACGTGCGAGGCGCCGGCGGCCGGCGTCGTTTGCACCAGCGGCGAGGCAATTTCAATGCGGACAAAAACCTGTCCCGGCGCCACGCCCGCGAACGAGTAGGCGCCGAAGGCGTTCGTCCGCGTCGCGGCTTCCGACTCCTCGCGGGTTCCGTTGTTGTTCGCATCGAGGTACACCCATACGCCCTCGACGCCGGCGTCCAGGCCGTTGCGTTGGCCGTCGGCATTGAGGTCTTCAAACACTGAACCCAGCAGG
>DASVCM010000796.1:0-2663 GCA_036381635.1 Lacipirellula sp. | reverse complement strand
TGCTTCGCCTTGGACCTGGCTCAGAACCGTCTCCATGATGCGTGTGAAGGTGCGGTCGACATCTTCGGGACGGCAGGCCGCGGAGGGCTGTTTTCCATAGCGTTCAGGATCGGTTCGCTCGAGCAGCCAGGCGGCGGCGCGCCAACTGCCGTGGGCGGCGCGGCGCATCATTTTTAGGGGGTCGTTACGGGCGGAGAGTTCGGCGGTTCGCAACAGGCGGGCGAAGCGGTCGTGGCGGAGGGCATGACGGCGGATGGTTTTCACGTCGCAGCCGATGAGCCGGGCCACGGTGGGGACCGAATGGCCGTCGGCGACGAGGTCGCAGATTTCGGAATAGTCGGCTTCGTCGAGAACGCAGGGACGGCCGGGGGATGACATGGCGGACTCCTTAGTTTTGTGTTGCGGGAGTCGAGCCTAGCAAAGCGGGTGGCCATTTTCATTAGAAAGTTTGGGGAAAATATTCTCGCAGAGGCGCAGAGAGCTACGGTCCCAATTGACGAAAGCGGGGCCTCCCACGACGAAATAGACTGTCTCAGTGACGACGAACTGGAAGATATGCGAGACGAGTTGAAGAGAGCACATAAAATAAAGAGGCGCTTTCGTTAGTAGTTTGGTTCGTACAACGGCAAGTTCCGCTGGGTCTGCACGTTGACATGCTCGATCCTGTCGTACTTTCGCGGCGATAGTCAGGGCGGCAGTCCTGGCCGGGCTCTCGCAAGCTCACTTGACCCGACTTAGCGCCGGCGATTCAATGACAGGCGGACGCAGCCATCGAGCCGTAATCAGACAGGCGCTAAAATGACGCAGATTGAAGCGATACAAGCTGAAATTGAATCCCTGTCGAGCGAAGACTTTGCTCGGCTGCGGGAGTGGATTGTCCAGCGGGATTGGCAGGATTGGGATCGACAAATCGAGCAGGACTCCGCTGCGGGGAAGCTGGACTTCTTGCGGGAAGAAGCGGAAGCAGCGAAGCAACAGGGAAAGTTGCGAGACCTCTAGGTGCATCGGACTACGCCTCAGTTCTGGGATCGCTTCGACGCGCTTCCTAAAGAAGTTCAAAAGCTCGCGCGCAAGAACTTCAAGCTTCTCAAACAGGATTCGCGTCATCCGTCCTTACAGTTCAAGCGGCTAGGCGACTACTGGTCAGCGCGAGTGGGTCTCAACTACCGAGCGCTTGCGGTGGAGGATGGTTCCGACTTCGTGTGGGTGTGGATAGGAACCCATGCGGAGTACGATAAGCTGATCAAGTAAGCGGCAGCGGATCGCTTTGCATCGTGTCACTAGTTCCTCCCATGGCCCCTCCCTTCGAGGGAGGGAGATTCTCATGGCCGCCTCCGCGTCGAACGCCGGTGATGATGGGATTGTAGAACTGCAGGATGACCTCAGCGGCTCGCCCTACTACAGCCCGGACATGGCGCCCACCACTCGCGCGCAGCGCCGCTGGGGGATGAAGGACCTGGCCGTGCTGTGGATCAGCATGTCGGCGTGCATTCCGACGTACATGCTCGCCTCGTCGCTTATCGACGGCGGGATGAATTGGCGGCAGGCCGTGCTCACGATCTTCCTGGGCAACGTCATCGTGCTGATCCCGATGGTGCTCAACGCCCACGCGGGGACGAAGTACGGCATTCCGTTCCCCGTGTACTGCCGGGCGAGCTTCGGCATCCTCGGCGCCAACGTCCCGGCGCTGCTCAGGGCGCTGGTCGCCTGCGGCTGGTTCGGCATCCAGACGTGGATTGGGGGCGAGGCGATCTACCGATTGCTCCTGGAGTTCAACGACTTTTGGGCGAACCTCCCTCCGCTCTTTTCCGGAATCAACGCCGCGCAGCTTGCTTGCTTCTTCGCATTCTGGCTCATCAACATGGCGGTCATCTACATGGGCATCGAATCGATCCGCCTGCTGCTCAATATCAAAGCCCCGCTGTTGATTGTGCTGGGCCTCGCCCTCCTGGCCTGGGCCTACAACGCCGCCGGCGGATTCGGCGAGATGCTCACCCGGCCGTCGCAATTCGCGGCGGGGGGCGAGAAGGCGGGCCAGTTCTGGAATTTCTTCGTCGTCGCCCTGACGGCGAACGTCAGCTTCTGGGCCACGCTCGCGCTGAACATCCCCGACTTCAGTCGCTACGCCCGCTCGCAGCGCGATCAGATCGTCGGCCAGGCCCTCGGCTTGCCGACGACGATGGGCCTCTACTCATTCATCGGCGTCGCCGTCACCAGCGCGGCGATGGTTATTTACTCGCACCTTCCCGCGGAACAGCAGAAGCAGCTCTGGGATCCAGTATTTCTGCTGTCGCTATTCGAGAACCGAGCCGTGCTAGTGATCGCGATGATCTCGCTGGCGATCGCGACGCTGGCGACGAACATTGCGGCCAACGTCGTCAGTCCGGCGAACGACTTCGCCCACCTCTGGCCGCGCGCGATCTCGTTCCGCATCGGCGGCTTGATCACCGGCGTGATTGGCATCCTCCTGCAGCCCTGGCGCCTCGTTGCGGAAGCCGATGTCTACATCGGCAAGTGGCTCGTCGGCTACTCGCTCCTGTTGGGCGCGGTGGGGGGCGTGCTGATTGCCGATTACATCGTCCTGCGGCGGGCGCGGCTCGACCTGGCCGGTTTGTACCGCAAAACGGGGCCGTACTGGTACGTGAGCGGCGTCAACCCGCTCG
>DASVCM010000795.1:0-4203 GCA_036381635.1 Lacipirellula sp. | reverse complement strand
CGCTGACGCAGGACAAGGTGATCCGCCGCGAGTTCCGCCTCGCCGAGGGCGACGCGTTCAACTCGCTGTCGGTCAAGCGCTCGACCAACCGCATCAAGTCGCTGGGCTATTTCCAGGAGAACTTCGAGGTCAGCCAGGTCGAAGGCAGCGCGCCCGACCGCATCATCCTGCAAGCCAACGTGGAAGAGCAGCCGACCGGTCAGCTCACTCTGTCGGCCGGCTACTCGAGCCTTGAAGGCCTGATCTTCGAAGGATCGATCCAGCAGAAGAATTTCCGCGGGGCCGGGCAGACCGTGGGTCTGTCGGCAAACTGGTCGAAATTCTCGCGCGGCGGCCAGATCAGCTTCCAGGAGCCGTACCTGTTCGACAAGAACATCTCGGCCGGCATCGACATCTATCACACCGACTACAACGACGGCTACTTCAGCAAGGCCACCACGACCTACAAGCAGGCGACGACGGGCATGCGCCTGACGCTCGGCGTGCCGCTGACCGAGTACACCTCGATCCTGGGGCGCTACACGTTCAACTACGATGACGTGTCGTTGGACAAGGCGAGCTACTACTCGGTCGATCCGACCGGTAAGCTCGCATGCGAGCCGTTGCTGGCCGGCAGATACCTGTGCGACGCCGTCGGCAAGCGAACCACCTCGATGATCAGCGGTTCGCTGGTCTATCAAAACCTCGACAACGCGATTCATCCGACCAGGGGACGCGCCGGCAGTGCCACGATCGATTTCGCCGGGCTTGGGGGCAGCAACCGTTATGTCCGGCTGACCAGCAACGCCTCGGAGTTCTGGCCGATCGGCTCGGGTTTCGTATTCTCGATCAGGGGCGAGGCGGGGATCATTCATGGCCTCGACGACCGCGGCCCCGGCAACGACAACGTGCGGCTGACGGACCGCTTCTTCCTCGGCCAGCCGCAGATGCGCGGGTTCAATTACCGGGGCGTAGGCCCGCGTGTCGTCCGGCGTTTCTTCGTCGATGACGATGGCGACCCGTCGACGCCGCTCGTCCCGACCCCGATCAACAGCAAGCAGACCGCCAACGATGCGCTGGGCGGCGACGCCTACTACCTGGGCAAGGTGGAGCTGGAAATTCCGCTCGGCTCGGGCGCCAAGCAGCTGGGCCTTCGTCCTTCGCTGTTCATGGACGTTGGATCGGTGTTCCGTCTGAAAACCCCGCCCCTCAACCAGAGCCTGCCCGGCAATCTCTTGTTCCTGCCGCAGCGCAACAGCGCCGGACAGGCGCTCTTTTCCCAGATCAACGTGGCGACGCTGGTCACGCCCTCGGGCGGCGGCACTCCGGTCTGTACTCCGGGCACCGCGGCGGGAGACGTGACGCAGGTCACCAACTCGGTCAATCCCAACCCTCCGGCGTGCCTGGGTACCTCCGCCAACACGCCGCTCGGTCAGACGCTGCCGGCGTTTACCGAAGAGTATTACGGCAATTCGGCGATGCCGCGGCTGTCCGTCGGCGTCGGCGTAAACTGGAATTCGCCCTTCGGTCCGCTGCGGATCGACGTCGCTTACCCGATTCTCAAGAAGAAGGGCGACGACACCAAAATCATCTCGTTCAACGTAGGAACCCAATTCTAATGAAGACCATCCTCCAAACTGCCGCGGTGCTTGCACTAGCGACCGCCCTTGCCGCACCCGCCTCGGCCCAGGTCAGCGGGATTGGCGTCGCGGACCCGGCCGTCGTCATCGCCGGCTCGAAGGCCCTCCAGGCCGCTTACACGCAAATCAGCACGACTTACGCCACTCAGCGAACGCAGCTGCAGACCCTCGATCAGCAACGGCTGAACATCTTGAAGAAGTTCGACAAGAACAACGACGGCAGGCTGGATGAGGCCGAGCAGAAAGCTGCCCAGGTCTCGACCAATCCCGACAGGAAACAACTCGAGTCGGTGCAGGACCAGATCGACAAGATCCAGCAGCCGATCAACATGGCGGGTGTCTATGCGGTGTCGCAGCTCGCCGCCCAGCTCAATCCTGCCGTTCAGCAGGTGGTTTCGCAGGGCGGGATCCAGCTGATCCTTCCGTCGAACGCGGTGATCTACGCCTCGGCGCCCGCCAACGTCACCGAAAAGATCATCGCCGCGCTCGACCAGCGTGTGCCCTCCGTTTCGATCACGCCGCCGGCCGGCTGGCAGCCCGACCAGGAAGCCGTCCAGCTGTTCCAGGACGTGCAGCAGGTCCGCCTGGCCGCGGCCGTCCGCCAGCAACAGACCCAGCAGGCGGGGGCGCAGCAACCGGCGGCAACGAGCAACCCCGCGCCGGCAACGCCGACCAAGGGCCGCTGAGGCAAGCTCGCGGGGGGCCGGGCATGAGCGAAGCGAAATCCTTGGATATCGCGGCGATTCTCAAGGCCCTGCCGCACCGCTATCCGTTGCTCCTGGTCGACCGCGTGGTCGGCCTCGAGCTCGGAGAGCGCATCCATGCGGTGAAGGCGGTCAGCTTCAACGAGCAGTACTTCCAGGGACATTTCCCGGGCAGGCCGATCATGCCGGGCGTGCTCCAGGTCGAAGCGCTCGCCCAGGCGGCGGCGATTCTGGGCATCGAGAGCCTCGCTCTCTCGGGCACCGGCAAGCTGGTCTATTTCATGGGCATCGAGGGCGCCAAGTTCCGTGCCCCGGTCGAGCCGGGTTGCCTGCTCGACCTGCACGTCGAATTCACCCAAAAGCGCAGCCGCGTCTGCAAGTTCACCGGTGCCGCCAGCATCGAAGGCAAGACTACCTGCGAGTGCGAGTTCACCGCGATGATCGCAGATCCGCCGGCAGGCTGAGGCTTGTCATCTGCGATGCGCCCCTCTATGGGCGCCGCTTCCCCGAAATTGCCGGCCGGTCGGTACCGGCCAAACGCAAGCAAGGACCACGCCATGAAGGCCGATACGCATCCCAATTACCACATGATCAAGGTCAAGATGACCGACGGCACCGAGTTCCAGACGCGCTCCACCTGGGGCAGCGAAGGCGACACGCTGACCCTGGAAATCGATCCGACGAGTCATCCGGCATGGACCGGCGGCAAGCAGCAAATCCAGGAAGGCGGCCGCGTCGCGCAGTTCAACAAGCGCTTCGGGGGCCTGTCGCTCAAGAAGGGCTGAGCGGGCTCGAACCCGACGGACAGGGGCGGTCCCGAGGGGCCGCCCCTTTCGTTTGATCGCGCGGCCAAAGGCGCTTCGCCGCACGGCGGGCGTCAATAAGGGAACCTCAACCATTTGCGGGCAATACGGTCGGTATGACCGCATCGCTTTCGCTTTTCCTGAGCAACTGCCTCAAGGTCGGCGCGATCCTGCTCGTGTTCAACGAGGTCAGGGGCTTCATCCTCGCCGCGCCCGTGCTCTATGCGATCTTCGAGCAAGGCGGCTCGTTGATGGCGGTGTGGATCGGCTTCTGCTCGCTGTGCGGCATCGCGCTGTCGGTGGTGATACCCATGCTCGCCGCGAAACGGCTGCGCCGGGCTCTACCCGTCCGCTCGAGCTAGTCTTGCGACGCCTCGAATCGCAGCGTTCCGGCGCGGCGCAACCTGCCGCCATTGTCGAGCGGATGGTTGACCCCGTCCATGACCGGTATTTCCGCAAAATCGTAGGGGCTCACGCCGTCTAGGCACGCGGCGTTCACGCCCACCTGTTCGCGATCGAAGCGGCGCTCGTGAAACACGTGGATGCCGCAGCGCGAACAGAAATGGTGTCTCGCGGCCATGGTGTTGAAGCCGTAGGCCGTCAGCAGGTCGGCTCCCTGCGTGATCGAGAACGCTTGGCAAGACGCGGCGATCATCACCACGCCTTTCATCGAGCAGATCGAGCAATTGCAGCGCGAGCCGCGCAACTCCCGCGGCAGTTCGACGGCGAAGCGCACGGCGCCGCAATGGCACGAGCCGGTCCGCGTTCCGGTATCGCTCACCAGCCCCACGGCCTCTCGCGGTACCACTTGGTGATCACGTACTTGAGACCTTTCCTCACCTTCATGGCGTGGTGCAGCGTGTCATGATTGAGGCCGCCGTCGGGCCGGCGGTTGTTCCATCCGACGAGCATTCCGCGCCGCGGCCGGAACATCTTGTCGATCAGCTTGAAGCGCGTCGCGCCGCCGGCATCGACGTCGTTCAGGTAGGCCATGAACGTCCAAGTCCGCTGCCCGGCGACCGAGCAGTATTTCTCGTAATCCTGCCCGGTCGGCTCGAAGAAATCGGTGTGCGCCTT
>DASVCM010000794.1:0-7890 GCA_036381635.1 Lacipirellula sp. | reverse complement strand
TAGATGCAATCACTGAGTTCTTCTTCGAAACTCGTACTCATGAACTGCCCTGCCCTGCTGTACGTCGTTTGCTGGTCGATCGCACTCGCCGGAGCGAGTGTGCAGGCCCAGGACAGCAGCTTGCTCCTGGCGGCGCCGCAGGCTCCGGCCGAGCAATCGCTCTCGCTGCAAACCGGGTCCTTTATCTACCGCGACGTGCCGCCCAACGCGCGGCCGCGCGAGCTGCAAGTACACGACATCATCACGGTGATCGTCGACTACCGCACGCGGATGCTCAGCGAAGGCGACGCCGAGAACCGCAAGACCAACTCACTGAACGCCGTGCTCAGCAGTTGGATTCGCTTCGACGGCAAAAGCATCAAGGCGGCCGCCCAGAACGACGGCGATCCGCGCATCGCCGGCACCTACAACAGCCAGTACCGAGCCGAATCGGACGTTGAATTGCGGGACAGTTTGACGTTCGAGATCGCGGCCGAAATTATCGAGATTCGGCCCAACGGTAACCTGTACATCGAAGGCAACCAGACGATTCGCAACAACGAAGAGGAGTGGAAGATCTTCATCTCGGGCGAGGTCGACCGCGCGGCGATACAGCCCGACCGCACGGTGGACAGCAATTCGATCGCCAAGCTCGATATCCACAAGGAAGAGGACGGCCAGGTCCGCGACGGCTACGCCCGCGGCTGGTTCAACCGGTGGTATGACAAGTACAAGCCGTTCTAGGCTGTAGGCTGCAGGCTGTAGACCGTAGGAAAGGCCGTGCTGGACAGATTTACTATGAATCCAAACCGCTACATCAGTTTGCTTCTCGCCGCCGTTGTTGTTCTGGGCACTGCTGTGGAGCAATGCGCGGCTCGCACCGTGCTGCGGAATATCTGCCGGGTGAAGGGGCAGGAAGAAAACGTGCTGCAAGGCATCGGGCTGGTCGTCGGTCTGGCTGGAACGGGCGAGGCGGGCGACGCCAGAACGATGCAGGCGTTGTCGCGCGCCCTGGAAGTGATGGGCGCCCCGCCCTCGGAGCTGCTGATTCCCGGCAACGGCAAGGGCGACCTCGACAAGGTCAAGAACGTGGCCATGGTGATTGTCACCGCCCGCGTGCCGGCGACTGGCGCCCGCCGCGGCGATCGGCTCGACTGTCACGTGAGCGCCGTCAACGGCAAGAGCCTCGCCGGCGGCCGGCTGGTGTTCACGGCGCTACGCGGCCCGAATCCGGCGGACTCGCGGATTTACGCCACCTGCGAGGGAGCCATCCATTTGACCGATACGTCGGCGCCGCTGGTCGGCGCCATCTCCGGCGGCTGCCAGATGCAGGAGGACGTCTTCACCAACTACATCCATAACGGCTGCATCACACTGGTGCTCGACGAGCACCATGCGAACTTCGCGACGGCGACCGAAGTGGTCGACTCGATCCACAAGCTTTACTCGCGCGAAGACGAAGGGTTCGTCCAGGCGCTGAACGCCTCGAACATCGTCGTCCGGATTCCCGGCGAATACCGCGAGAACCCGGTGGCGTTCGTGGCCGACGTGCTCGACGTCGACATCTACTCGGCCGAGCCGGAAGCCCGCGTGGTGATCAACCAGCGAACCGGCAGCATCGTCATCAGCGGCGACGTCTCGATTGGCGACGTGGTGGTGTCGCACAAGAACGTGGTGATCGAAGCGGGCCAGCCGCCGGCGTTTGAGTCGATCGACACCGATCAGTCGGATTCCGCGAAGCTCGACGCGCTGGTCGATGCGCTCAACTCGATCAAGGTGCCGAACGAGGATCGGATCGAGATCATCAAGGAAATCGCCCGCAGCGGCAAGCTGCACGGCCGATTGATCATTGAATAATTGAATAAAAGCCCCCGGCGCCGCCGGGGGACCGGGAATCATTGGCGTAATCGGACGACTGTCCCCCGGCGGAGCCGGGGGCTTTCAAGCAGATGAAGATTAACACGTCACAACTCGGCGCGGTGAAGCCCTTGCGGCCGACGGTCGGGTCGCACGAGGAGCAGGTCGACGACGCTCGGAAGCTCCAGGACGCTTACCGCGACTTTGTCGGCAAGACGTTCTATGGTCAGATGCTCAAGTCGATGCGGAGCACGCTCGGCAAGCCGGCGTATTTCCATGGCGGGCAGACGGAGGAAGTGTTTCGCTCGCAGCTCGATCAGCACCTGGCTGATCACATGACGACGGCGAGCGCCAAACAGTTTGCCGATCCGATGTTCCGGCTGCAGTTCCCGCAGCAGGCGGCGCTGCTGGCGGAGGAAGATAAGAATGCGGCCGCGTCGCTGACGGACCTCAGCGCCTTGCGGCGTAGATGATTAGATAGCCGGGCCATCCTGGCCCGGAGTGTAGTCATCTCGCTCCGCGAGATGATTCGCCTCTCGCGGAGCGAGAGGCCTACACTGAAGGCGCCGAGCCAGGATGGCTCGGCTATGTACACGCGACGGAAGCACAATCGTGATGGCCATCAACTGGGAAACGGAACTTGCCGCTCTGCTCGAGCGGCTCTCGGCGGCGCAGCGGGAGCTGCTGTCGCTGCTGGCGACCAAGCGGACGATGATCATCCAGCGCGATCATCAGGGACTGCTCACGCTAGCGGCGCGCGAGGGCGAGTTGGCCGCGGAGCTGCAAGCATGTCACGAGCGGCGGCAGGAGCTGCTGGCACGAGCGAACTCCCACGGCTTGCCGGGCGGCTCGCTTTCTGAACTTTCGGCTGCGCTGCCGGAATCCGCGGCCGCGGCGCTTCGCAAGCCCGTGGATGAAGCCCGCGATCGGTCGCGTCTCATCCGCCACGAGTGCCTCACGCAGTGGGTCGCCGTGCAGCGCACGGTGCTCCATCTTTCGCAATTGTTAGAGATCATTGCGACGGGCGGCCGTCCTCAGCCGACATATGGAAATGGCCGCCTCGCCGAGCGCGGCGGCTCGCTGATGGATCAGGCAGTTTAGGGAGGGCCGAGGGTCTAGGGTCGAGAGTCTAGAGCCAGAGCATCGAAGCTGGCTGCTGCGCGCAAGACTATCGCTCTTTCTGGCTCTCGACTCTCGACTCTCGTCCCTCGACTCCTCTTATGTCGCTTTTCGGCTCCATCCAGATGGCCGGCAATACGTTGTCGGCGATGCAGATCGGTCTGCACGTCGTCGGCAACAACATTGCCAACGCGAACACGCCGGGGTTCATCCGCGAGCGGGTGATCTACACCCCTGCGCCGGTGATGAAGCTGGGCGACCTGACGCTCGGGCTGGGCGTCGAGATCGCCGGCATTGTTCAGAACATCGATCAGTTCGTCGCCGAGCGATTGCGCGGCGTCGGCGGCGACCGGGCCAGCGCCGACATCCAGTCGAAGGTCTACCGCGACCTGGAGTCGATTCTCGGCGAGCTTTCCGACACCGACGTCAGCACGGCGCTGACCAACTTCTTCAACAGCATCGACGAAGTCGTCAACCAGCCGGAAGAAATGTCGGTCCGCAACCTGGCCGTGCAGGCCGGAAAGACGCTGGTGACGACCATCAGCACGCTCAGTCGCCGCGTCGAGGGCGTGTACGAAGAATTCACCACGGGCGTTGACAATCTCACCGACGAGATCAACGTGCTCACCGAGCAGGTTCGCAAGCTGAACTTGCAGATCGTCGCGCTCGAAGGCGGCGATCCGACGGCCAACCAGGCGGGCGGCCTGCGCAGCCAACGGAGCGAAGCCCTCAATCGGCTCTCGGAAATCGCGGACATCAAGATCACTGAGAACGAAGTCGGCTCGACGAGCGTCTATCTCGGCGGCGAGCTGTTGGTGTTCGAGGGAACGCGGCGCGAGGTGCGCACGGTGTTCTCGGCTGACAACGGACGTTCGCAGGCGGCGATCGAGTTTGCCGACAACAGCAGCCCGCTGATCGTCAACAGCGGCGAGCTGCACGGCATTTACGAAGCCCGCGACACGATTGTCGGCGGGTTCATCGAACGGCTCGACGAGTTCGCCGCGGCGCTGATCTTCGAGTTCAACAAGGTGTACGCCCAGGGGCAAGGCGCTTCGGGCTATCAGAGCATCACGAGCGCCGACAAGGTGGACAACGCCGATGCGGTGCTCGACGCGGCCGGCCTCCCCTTCACGCCGACCAACGGCACGTTCAACGTGGTGCTCTACAACACCGCCACCAAGCAAGAAACGACCACAACGATCAAAGTCGATCTCGACGGTTTGCTCGACGATTCGACGCTCGCCTCGGTTGCGGCCGACATCGACGCCATTGCCGGCGTCACGGCGAGCGTGACCGCCGACAATCGCCTGCGGATTCAGGCCGAGAGCGCGGAAACGCGGATCGCGTTTCACGACGACAAGAGCGGCTTTCTGGCGGCGATGGGGATCAACACATTCTTCACCGGCTCGAAGGCGGGCGACATCAACATCAACGGCGTCGTCGCCGCCGACGGATCGAAGTTCGCCGCCTCGGACACCGGCAAGATCGGCGTCGGCATCGGCAACGCTCAAAAGCTCATCGCGCTGCACGACGCCGGGTTGGCGAACCTCGACGGCCAAACGATCACCGGGATGTACGACAACCTGATTAATGAAACGGCGCAAGGCGCTACCGTCGCCGAGTCGGTGAAGGATGGTTTCGACGTCTTCGAGCAGACGCTCGAGGCCCAGTTCCAATCCGTGAGCGGAGTGAACCTCGACGAAGAAGCGATCGACATGATCATGCTGCAGCGGACGTATCAGGCGTCGGCCCGGTACATATCGACGCTTTCGGAACTTATGGACATTCTGGTGGCGCTTTAAGGAATCCGATAACTCGCCGGGGCCGAGACGGCCCGGCTCGCACTTTCTGGCTCTCGACTCTCGACCCTCGACTTTCGACTTCCCGCATGGCTGGCATCATCCCACTCCCAAACACGCGGATCAGCGGCGCTCTTATTCGCCAGCGGCTGATGTCGCAGTTGCAGTCGGACCAGCTCGATCTGTTCCGGCTGCAGAACCAGCTCAGCACGGGCCAGCGGATTACGCTCCCCAGCGAAGATGCACCCGCCGCCCGCCGGGCGATGACGCTGCAGCGGCTGCTGGAGCGAAAGGAGCAGTTGCGGTCGAACGTCGACACGGGGATGTCGTTCCTGCAAAGCACCGACGTCGCGCTGAACAACGTCGCCACGCTGCTGGGCGATATCCGCGGCTCCGCCCTTGGCGCCTCCGGCACCACGAGCACTGAGGCGATTCGAAAGGCGGCGGTGGCCGACGTCAACCGGGCCATCGAACAACTGCTGGCCACGGCGAACACCCAGTTCCGCGGGCGGTACCTGTTCACCGGCAGCCAGACGAACGTCGAGCCGTACAGCTACGAGGGGAGCTACGTCAAATACCACGGCGATAGTACGCTGCTGACGAGCTTCTCCGACATCGGCGTGCTGTTCGGCACGAACGCGGCCGGCATGCAGGTCTTCGGCGGCATTTCCAACGAGGTGTTAGGCGACGAGCCGCTCAATCCGCAGGTGATGGTAGACACGCCGCTCGCCACGCTCAATGGCGGCCGCGGCATCAGCTCCGGCGGAGCCATCCAGATTTCCGACGGCACGAACTCGTCGATCGTCGACATCAGCAGCGCCGTCTCGGTCGGCGACGTGATTCGGCTGATCGAGGCCAATCCGCCGGCCGGCCGCCAGATCTCGGCGACGATCGCCGACGGCGGCATTACGCTGCAGCTCGACGCCGCGGGCGGCGGCAATCTCACCGTCACCGAAGTCGGCAGCGGAAAAGTCGCCAGCGAGCTGGGCATCCTCGAAACAACGGGCGTGTTGACGAACCCGCTTGTCGGCAGCCCGTTGGATCCAATTCTCACCAAGCTCAGCCGGCTCGACGATCTGCTCGGCACGAAGGCGCGGGCGCGGGTCGTCTCGCCTGGAAACAACAATAACCTGTTGATTACCGCCAACAATAACGGCGCGGCGCTCGACGGCGTTACCATGCAGTTTGTAGACGATGAGCTACTCGCGGCGGCGCCAGGCGTCGCACCGGGAAGTGAATATGCCGAGTACCACCCGACGGCGCAATCGGCTCGGGCGTCGCTGCGTTTCTCCGGCGCCGGCAACGACCTGCTGCTCACGGCGTCAGCCGCGGGAACGGCTTACAACGACGTCGACATCGTGATCACCGACGGCGGCGTGATCGGAAACGCGGCCAACGTCGCTTACGATCCAGGCGCCAAGCGGCTGACGATCGCCGTAGACAACACCGGCGCCACCACGGTCGACACGGTGATCAACGCGATCAACACCGAAGGCACGTTCACAGCCGCTCACGATCCCAGCAGCGAAGGCGCCACGTACAATCCGGCTGCGACCATTGCACCGGCCGACATCAGCTCCGTGCGCGGCGACACCGGCAACAGCGGCGGCGCCGCCAAAACGCTCTATGTGTATGTAGCCGCCGGTCAGACCACGGCGAACCAGGCGGCGGCGGCGATCAACGCCGAAGGCACGTTCACCGCTGAGCTCGACACGCTCGACACGACCGAAGCCGCGCAAGCCGGCACGGAACCGGTGTACATCGAAGCCACCGCCGTCACCAGCGGCGGCAGCGGCGGTAATCTGGATCTCGCCAGCGGCATTCGCATCGTCAACGCCGGCGAGACGCACGTCATCAGCTTCGCCGGCGCCGAGACGGTCGAGGACTTGCTCAACATCCTCAACGGCTCGACGGCCAACGTGTACGCCGAAATCAACGCCGACGCCTCCGGCATCAACATTCGCTCGCGGCTCAGCGGCGCCGATTTCCAGATCGGCGAGAACGGCGGCCAGACAGCCACGCAACTGGGGCTGCGATCGCTGACCGAAGAGACCCGGCTGGACGAACTGAACTACGGCGTCGGCGTGCCGACCAAGGCGGGAATCAATCAAACGATCACCTCGTCGGATCTCGAGATCACCACCCGCGACGGCTCGATCTTCAACGTCGATCTGAGCGCGGCGCTCACCGAAGCCGATGCGATTGCCGCCATCAACGCCGTCACGGGCGCCAACCTGACGGCTCAGCCCGACGCCGACGGCGCCGGCATCACGCTGATCGACAACACGATCGGCGCAGGCGACTTGAGCGTCGTGCAATCGGGCCCCGATCTGGCCATCAGCGGCGGCATCCCGATGCATCTGCAGGCGATCGATTTCACAATCACTGCACGCGACGGGCAGGGCTTTAACATCACGCTGAGCGGCGCCGAGACGATTGACGATGTCATCGACATCATCAACGCGGAAACCGGCGGTGTCGTAGGAGCGAGGTTGGCCGTCAATGGCAACGGAATCGAGCTGTTCGACAACACCGCCGGCGTCGGCAATCTTTCGGTGACGAGCAACTTCGGCAGCCAGGCCGCCGAGTTTCTGGGACTCGTGCCCGAGGGAAGCACGACCAATTCCGTCGCCGCCGACGTTATCACCGGCAGCGATCGGAATTACTTGGAAACGCCCAGCGTCTTCACCACGCTCGTACGGCTGAAGTCGGCGCTGGAGGCCAACGACATCGTCGCCATGGAACGAGCGATCGGGCTGATCGACGAGGACATCGATCGCGTGACCTTCGCCCGCTCGGAAGTCGGCGCCCGGCAGCAGTCGCTCGACATTACGCAGCAGAACCTGGAAGAAGAGGACGTGCAGCTTCGCACGGCGCTGACCGAAGAGATCGAGGTCGACATCGTCGAGGCGATCTCGAATCTCACCGCCCGGCAGATTTCGCTCGAAGCCTCGCTGCGGGCGACGGCGAACATCCTGCAACTCTCGCTGCTGAACTTTATCTGAGCGTAGATGCTGGATGCTCGATACTGCATGCTGGACTAGCCGCGACCAAACCTGGTCGCCGGCGCCCCGGCGGGCAGGTTTGCCCGCGGCTATAGAAGTTATCGAGCATCGAGCATCCAGCATTTGGCATC
>DASVCM010000793.1:0-3987 GCA_036381635.1 Lacipirellula sp. | reverse complement strand
CACCAGCGGCCGATCCTCACGCACGAGATCTCCACCTGCGAGCCATGCTACAGCTTCAACATCCTCTGCTCATGGCACTCCGGCGACCGTGCGCGGTTTCTCGAGGGCGTGTACGCGCTGTTGGGCGGCGGCATCTCGCAGCAAACTTTCAGCGGCTGCGAGCATCGCCATGGCATCTGGAGCCTGCCTGCGCCGGGGGCGCTGATGTTCTATGCCATGAAGCTTTCGGTGATCGACGATGCGCTGAACCCCGACGAGCTCCACCTGTTGCGACTAGTCCCGAAAGCCTGGGTGACTTCCGATCACCTGACGCGGTTCGAGAACATCGCCACGGAGTTTGGGCCGGTGGATCTCACGTTCAAACTCGCGGAAGACGGCAAGACGCTGGACGTGAACTTCAGCGGCGACTGGCGGCACAAGCCGCAGCGGATTGTGCTCCACACGCCAGAGGAGCTTGGCGTGAGCAAGGTCATCGTCAACGGCCACGAACATCCCGCCAGCGACGTGATTGAACTGTCGCCGTAACACAGTAGTCCTCTCGCTCCGCGAGAGGATCATCATCTCGCGGAGCGAGATGACTACACTGCGTCCGCTGCTTGCGAGTTAACTACACTGCCATGCACCACATCGTCATTACGCTAACCACCCTCGTTGTCGTGCTGACGCCGCTCCCATCGCTGTCGGCGGCGGACGCGCTCCGGCTTCCGGCGACTTTCGACTTCACGAAGCCTGAAGTTCCCGAAAGCTGGGAGGTCGTCCAGCCAGACGGAACAAACGTCACCGCTAAAGACAGCCTGCTGGTCATCGAGTCCCCCGCCGATCGCCACGCCGGCGTCCGTCGCGAGCTGGGCGAAGACAACGTGACGGTCACCGCCCGGATTCACGACGCGGCGACCGTCTACCTCGTCTGGGACGAGAATACGTTCGTCGGAACAGGGAAAGTCTCGCCGACGCCCTTCGCCCGGTTCCACAGCGTCGACGCCAGCCGAGGCGCTATCAACGACGTCGATCACACCGGATGCCCTGGCTACGCCGCTCATCTGATGCGCGTGCAGCTCGGCGACGATTGCATTCGCTTCCAATACGCCAACGGCGACGGCGAGCGAACCTGGCGCACGTTGCGGACCATCGAGCGGACAGCCGAGTATGCCGGCGCTCCGTCGCGTATCGTCGTCGGCAAGAACCTCGGCATCACCAAAGAGGCGGCCCTGCTCGTGCCTACCGACTCGGTGGGCCGCGGCGTTCGCGGCTCGCTAGCCCGCGTGGACATCGTCAAAACGCCCGCCGACGCGCTGAAGATGAACGACGACGAACGACGCTGGCTCAAGACTCCTAAGCTCGATCCCGTCGCACAGCTCCTCAAAGACAACGATCGGGATCCGACCTTCGAAGAGGTCGCCCGGTACTACCCCGAGATGAAGTTCAAACGGGAAATCGTCGGCGTGCCGGGGCAGCGGCTCGACATCGGCGTCGATTGGCTCGGCCGGCTGGACGCGAGTCCTTGGGAGGGCCCCGTGGCCTGGTTTGAAATCGGCGAAGACGCAGCGCCGTTCGCCGATAAACCGGAGGAGGTCCGCCGCCGTTTGCTCGACGGCTATGTGCCGATTGTCACGCTGAATTCAGAGCGCAACGACGCCGACTACGAGATGACCGTCTTCGGCTGGGCCGAGGATTTCAGCCCCACGGCCGACCTCTACACCTACGTCCGGCTGACCGCGTGGGCCGGCGGCGAAACGGCCGATCTGCCTAAGACCATCGCGCTTACAGGAAAAGATGAAAAGAAGATTACGCTGAAGCCGGAGACGACGCCTACAGGCGCCATGTCGCTCTGCGTGCGCTTCAAGCATCCCGATCCCAAAACGGCAGAGCAGATCTCGGAAGCCGAATTCGAGCGTGCACGGGCGAAGGCGGAGCACGCCTGGCGCGATGTGCTGGCCAAGTGCGCTCCGTTTGAGCTGCCCGATCCCCGCGTCGACGAGGCCTATCGAGCGTGGCTCGCGTATTCGATGCTGAATGCCGACCGGATCGACGGCTGGCTGCACGTTCACGACGGCGCGGGTTTTTACGACCTGCAGTTTGGCTACAGCGTCGCGCTGCACACGATGGCGCTCGACCTGTACCGGCTCCCTGATTATGTGGCGGACGTACTCACAACGCAGGTTCGCCTGCAGAAGCCCGACGGTCACTACATCCAGGAGTGCGGCCTTCCCGACCAGGGCGGTTTCGCGCTTTCGCTGGCGACGCATTACTTGATGACCAAGGACGGCGACTGGATGAAGGCCCATGCGGCGCCGCTGAAGAAGGCCTGCGACTGGATCGTTGCTCGGCGGGCCGAAGCGCCAACGGACGGCATGTGCCGGGGCCTCATCAAGTTTCGCCCGTACAACGACTACAACGATCCGGTCTTCAACTATCAAGGCAACATCTACTGCTGCCAAGGCTTGGAAGCGGCGGCTCTGGCCCTCGGCGAGATCGGTGAAACCGACGCGGCCGAGCGCTACGGCGCCGAGGCAGCCAGGTATCGCCAGGACATTCTCGACTCGATGGACGCCGCCACGTTCATGCGCGACAGCGTGCGGATGATTCCCATCGAGCCCGACACGCATCGCCTGCTGAAGCTCACGAAGTACCGCGGCGGCGAGTACTACGGCCTCGTGGCCAGCACGCTGTTTGAAAACGAGTTCTTCGCGAAGGACGATCCCCGTGGGGAGCTGTACATCAACATGCTCGAGAACCAGGGCGGGCTCACCGCGGGCGTCTGCGAGTTCCAAGAAGGTATGGACCACGCCTACACCTGCGGCTATCTCATGAACCGCCTCCGCGCCGGCGAGGTTCGCAAGACGCTGCTGGGCTTCTGGAGCTTCATGGCCTATGGCATGAGCCGCGATACGTACACGCCCGTCGAGGTGACGCTCTACAAAACCGGCGACAACCACTACACGCTGCCCCACACGTATTCGTGCACGCAGCAACTGCGGCTCCTTCGCTACATGCTGCTGCATGAAGAGGACGGCGACCTGGTGATCGCGCAAGGTATTCCCAGTGCGTGGCTCGCGCCCTCGAAGCGCATCGAAGTAGCCGACGCGCCGACGCTGTTCGGGCCGGTGAGCTATCGCATTGAGGCCGACGATTCAAGGACGGCGTCGATTCATCTCGAGCCCCCCGCTCGCACCGTCCCAGGCGAAATTCGCATCCACCTTCGCCATCCGGAAGGATTGGCCATCAGTTCGGTAAAGGCTTCCGCCGGCGAGCAACCGTCGATCGATGGACAAGTACTCCGGCTCTCAAAGCCTGCGGAGGAAGTAGACCTCGTCGTTGAGTTCGCCGAAGGGAAGTAAGCAGGTTTTTCACCATGCACTATCGAACACTCGCAGTACTGCTCATCGCCACGACCAGCGGGCCGCTTGCGCGCGCGGCCGAGTCGTCTGCCGCAGAGGCAACGCTCCCAATCATGGCCTGGGATTACGCCGACGACGAAGCCACGCTGCAGTCGATGGCCGACTGCGGCATCAACCTGGTCGCCTTCGTCCCGCCTGAAGCGCTCGACGCGTGCGCGAAAGTCGGCGTTCGAGCCATCGTGTACCAGGACGGCGTCACGCCGAACTGGGATCAGCCGTTCAAGTTCGACGCGGCTGCGCCCGTCCTGGGCGACCTCATCGAACGCGTGAACGACCATCCGGCGGTATATGGTTACCACATCAAAGACGAGCCCGACCCCGGTCAATTCGCCGAGCTTGCCAAGGCCATCGCCTTCGTGAAAGAGCAGGCCCCCGGCAAGTGGCCCTACATCAACCTGCCGCCCGGCATGGGCGACGGTTACGACGGGTACCTCGACCTCTTCGTCGAGACGTGCCAGCCGACCATTCTCTCCTACGATAACTATCCCGTCGGCCAGGACGGCAGCTTCTCCTATGGCTTCTGGGCGAACATCGCCCAGGTACGCGAGGCAGGCCTTCGTCACAATCTGCCGTTCTGGACGATTGTCCT
>DASVCM010000792.1:0-3443 GCA_036381635.1 Lacipirellula sp. | reverse complement strand
GGCGTTTTCAACCTCCTCCTGGAAGCGGTAGTACTGCTCGCGGGCCTGGGCTTCCTTCTCGGCTTCGCCGCCGCGGCGTTCGGCCTGGTAGAGGGCGTGGATGCGGCGCCAGGTGTCGAGCGCCGCGTCGCGCGCGGCGATCTTGGCGTCGAGATCGCGGTAGGCGAAGTAGAGGTCCCAGTAAGCGTTCTCGACGTTGCTGACGAGGTCGCGGACCGCGATCTCGAAGTCGGTGAGCTCGATGTCGGTGTTCACGCGGGCGATCATCACGCCCTGATACAAGCCCGGCACGCCGAAGGGGCCGGCGATGCGGTTGAACTCCGTGCCGCTCCCCTGGAGCAGTGGCTGCCGGACCTCGGCTTCGACGTTGGTGTTATAGGCGCTGGCAAACAGGTTGCTGGGGGCGTTGTTCGAGTCGTAGTCGATGTAGTGCCGCAGGGCGAACTGCGAGCCAATGGCCGAACGCTTGGCGATCTGCGCCTGCACGACCGCGGTATCCTGCACGAGGATGCGCGTTCCGCCGCCGAAGAACTCGTTGTTTAGGGCCCGGTCATTCTTTTCGCCGAAGACGCTGGCGGTGAGCTGGGCGTCGAAGGCGCTGAGCGCGGCGTCGACGCCGAACCGCGGGTCGGTCTCGATGACCGCCGGATCCCAGTGGGTTTCGATATTCTGGGGCGTGCGAAGGACGGCGCCGCCGAGGTCGCGAATGACCTTCGACTCAGCCAGCGCAATCTGCACGGTCTCCTCGAGCGTGACGTTCCAGTAGTTCAACTCGCCGGTGGAGGCGAGCGTCAGCGGTTCGACGGCGGCCCATTGCTCGTCGAACGTGCTGCAGGGCGTGACGACCGGGTACTCGACCTCGGTGGCCATCGCGGTGTAACAATCGTCGCCGCAGGCTTTGAAGGCGGATTGCTCGCGCAGGCGGCACCCCTCGGCCAGCGCCAGACAGGCGATGAGCGACCAGACGAAGCCGGGATGTCGCGAGTAGGCCATGACGAGAAGGGATTGAATTCACTCCCCCTCCTTTGAAGGGAGGGGATAGGAAACTGCAGCCTCGTCCGTGGTATTCGTCATGCTACAGGCGTCAGAATCATTAATTCCGTTGCGATTGGGAGAGTTTGCGCCATTTCTTTAGCCGGAGTTTGCCGCTATGCCGCAAGCGGCGAATTCGGCGGACGGCGCTGCGCGATTAGATAAGTCTTTCTTGGCAGCGATATACTGAGGGCTATGGCCGATGCGAACCCTACCGACGCGCCTGCTGCTAGCTGGCTGCAGCTCGAACATTCGATCGAGCGGCTGCATGCGGCTGCGCGGTCGCCGATGGGGGTGCGCGAGTTCTATCGCCGGTTGCTAGCGGAGGCGATCGCGGCGACGGGAGCCGTGGGGGGCGCGGCATGGCTAGTGGAGGGCGACGGGCACTTGCAGCTTGCCTGCCAATCGCTGGATGCGGATGTTGAAGCGGAGTTGGGATCGGCGGCAACGCGACGCGATGCGCTCCTAGGCGTCTTGCAGCGCGGCGAGGCGGAGATCTGTGCGCTCGACACGGGTCGCGCTACGAAATCTGCGGCGTTTGAGGGTTTGGTTTGTCCTGTTGCTGCGCTGGCGGTTGCTGAGGACGAGAGCGATAAGCCGCCCGCCGCGGCGGATCAGCGACACGCGGCAGTGTTTGAGTTGTGGTTGCCAACATGCGGCAGCGCTCTGGTTAAACAGGGATGGTTGGAGCTGGCGGCGACGATTGCGGACGTTGCATCGGACTTTCACGCACTCGACGAGCTTCGGCGGCTGCGCGAGGGGGCGGCCCTGCATCGCGAGGCGATTGGGCTCCTCAAACGCGTGCAGACGCCGCGGGACCTGGTCGGCGCGGCGCATGAAGTCGCCAATGAAGGGCGACGAGTTTTGGGCTGCGATCGGATGTGCGTGGTCATTCGTCGCGGCAATCGGTGGCGGTTGCTGGCCGCCAGCGGCGCGGCGCGCATCGAGCGGCGGAGCGAGTTTGCGCGGCGGATCGAGCGGGTTGCCCAGGGCGTGGCGCAGTGGGGCGAGCCGGTGCAGTATCCGCCCGGCTCGGAACTAATCGATTTGAACGAGTTGCCGCCGACGCTGGCTCGCGTTGTTGAAGAGCATGTCGATTACTCGCATGCTCGAGAGTTGGCGGCGGCGCCGACCGCGTTTGAGCGTGAAGCGTCGAACCAAAGGCGGCGAGTGCGGTTTGATTTGGTGCTCGTGGCGGAGAACTTTGAGGCTGGCGGATCGCGGGGGCAAGCCCCGCGGCTCGCGTTGCCGTTGGTTGAGCTAGGAGAACTGTGCGGGCCGGCGCTTGGGCGGGCGGCGGCGCTCGATCGGTTTCCGCTGCGCGCGTTGCTGCGGTGGTCCGATCGATTGGCAGCGCTTCGGCAGCCGGCGCGGCTCCTGCGAGCGGTTGCTATCGCCGGGGCGATTGCTGCGGCCGTGGCGGCGCTGGTTTACGTACCGGCCGACTTCGACGTCGAAGCGCCGGCGACGCTGCGGACCGTCGTTGAGCGGGATGTGTTCGCGACGGCGACCGGCTCGGTAGCGGAGCTTCACGCCGAGCATGGGCAGTTGGTCGCCAAGGGAGATGTGCTGGTCGTGCTGAGCGATCCGGAGCTGGCGCTCAAGCTGCAGCAAGTTCGCGGCGAGATCGACGCGGCCCGCAAACGGCTCGATGCGCTGGCGGTGACGCGGACCGAGCGGACGCTGCGCGAGAATGGCCGTGAGGATCGGCTGCCGCTCTCGGCGGAGCAGCGGCAGCTCGAGGAGCAACTGGCGAGTCTGAACATTCAGCGTGAGCTGCTCCAGTCGCGGCGCGAGGCGCTCTCGATTCGCAGCCCCATCGACGGGCAGGTGCTGACGCGCGACGTCGCGACGCTGCTGGAGTCGCGGCCCGTCGAGCGCGGCGAGGTGCTGCTTACCGTGGCGGACGCGTCCAGCGGGTGGCAGATCATTGCCGACGTGCCGCAGCGGCATATCGGGCATGTGCTGGAAGCGCAGCGCGATACGAGCGAGGCGGTTGAAGCGAGTTATCGGCTGGTCGGGGACGTCGAGGCGACGTTTCCCGGCCGCGTGGTCGACGTGAGCGCTGCGGCGCCGCTTGAAGCGGAGGGGCTGGAAGACGAGGCCCCGCCGGTGGAGGTGCGGATCGCGGTCGAAGGCGCCCCGCCGGCGGCCGCGCGGCCGGGGATGTCGGCGACGGTGCGCATCCATTGCGGCGAGCGGGCGCTGGGGTACGTGTGGCTGCACGACGTGGCGGCGACGATCTACAGATGGGTGACATTTTGAAGATACGATCAGCCCCAACGGGGCGACGGCCAATAGCCAGGGGCGTCAGCCCCTGGATGCGAGCGAATCATCACGGGAGCCCCGGAGGGGCGATGGCGTCGATGCATCCGTACCATCGCCCCGTTGGGGCTCCCATTAAGTCTGGG
>DASVCM010000791.1:0-2916 GCA_036381635.1 Lacipirellula sp. | reverse complement strand
GCTCGATCTCGCGGCCGATCAGCTCAACGTCGAAATCGCCCGTATAGCCCGCTTCAAGCAGCCCGCGCATGAGCTCGGCCAGCTTCAGATGGCCCTCTCCCAGGCGGCGGCGATCCTGGTCCGCCGCATGGGCCGTCGCCCGATCGCCGAGATGAACGACGCCGATATACGGCACGATCTCGCCAAGGTTCGCCAGCACCGCTCGGTCGTGCCCGAAATGGTACGTGTCGAAGACCAGCTTCAACCGGGGCGTCGCGTAGTCGTCCAGCAGCGCGATGGTCGACTCGATATCCGTCAGAAACGTCCAGTCCGCCGCGCAAGCGGGATGCATCGGCTCGATCGCGAGCGTTACCTCCATGTCGGTCGCGTAGTCGAGCAGCTCGTCGAGCGCCCCGCGGAGCAGCCGCTCGGCCTGCCGATAGATATGGTTGTTCCGCCCGCCGGGGTAAACCACCAGGCACCCGGCGCCCAGCGCCGCTGCCAGCCGAATCGCCTGCACGCCGTCTTGCACGCTCTCTTCAGGCGAGCGACCGCAACTGCCGGTGAATCCGCCGGCCCACAGCAGGTTCGTCACGCGCAGCCCGGCTTCGGCAATCAGATCGACGGCTTGCTCCTCGCCGTAGTCGGAAAGCTTCGGCCGCCAAACGCCAATGCCTTCATAGCCCGCGTCGGCATACTTGCGGACGTCTTCTTCGAGCGGCCACCGATACGTAGTGACCTCATTCATCGACAGCGTAGGCATAAGCGGTGCACTCGCCGGGTCGCGATAAGACAGATTCCGTTCCACTTGGAGGCGCTGCGATGCACGCTCCTCCAAGCGGGGTGAGTATGCGTGAAACTTTTGGACCTGTAAACCTGTTGACAAGTCCAGTGATGCGCGTTCGCGGCAAAGCGCCGTCAAACGAGCCGCCCTGCGGCCCCGATGGCCAACAGAGTGAGCAAGAAAACGGGCAACCCGCTGAGCAACGGAAGCTCGCCACGCTGTTTTGCGGCGTGCCGGTTGAGGGAACCCAGGAGCGTGCGCCTTTTACATTTCGGAGGGTCCGCCGCACGCTAGCAACACGTCATACAAGCCAAAGCCGTTTGGACGCGCGAGTCCGGGCGGGACTAGAACCAGTTTCAAAACTCGCAAACTAACCGGACGCTAGCGCGTTCCGGCTGATTCAGATCAGCCGCGGGGCGCTAGCCCCCGGTTTTGAAACCACCTCTAGCCAATACAAGCCAATTGCAAAAGTTATTGCCCACCCCCGTGGGCGTGGTATCGTTTATTCATCGGGCGCCAGCGTCGTTACGTTCGGCCTTACGACGCCGTTCGCGGTCCCGCGCTGGTCGTGCCAGCAAGCGCACGCGGTTCGCCGCGAGGGGAGGGGGGCCCTTCTGCGATGCCTGTACGCCTGATGATCGCCGACGACCATCCTGTGGTCCTGGCCGGGCTGCGCAGCCTGCTGGCCAACGTCGCCGATATCGAAATCATCGCCGAGGCCGCCGACGGCGAAGAAGCTGTTCGCCTCGCACGCCGCCATCGGCCGGACGTTATTCTGCTCGACGTCCGCATGCCCGGCGCCGACGGGCTGGCGGTGCTCGGCCAGCTTCGTAGCGAGCTGCCAGGCAGCGCCGTGGTGATGTTCAGCTCGTACGATAATCCGACGTACATCGCGCGGGCCGTTGCGCTCGGCGCCGCCGGATATCTGGTGAAGAACGCCTCGCGCGACGAGATCATTACTGCTATTCGCCGCACGGCCGGCGGCGAAGCCCTCTGGTCGCGCGAAGGTTTGCGAAAGGTCAGCGGATCACTCGCCACCCCGCGCGCTCCGGCGGAGCTCGACGCCCCGCTCACCAAACGCGAGAGCGAAGTCCTCAAGCAGCTTGCGTTGGGTCTGAGCAACAAAGAAATCGCACAGGCCCTCGACATCAGCTATGAGACGGTTAAAGAACACGTGCAGCACATACTGCGAAAGCTGGCCGTCGCCGACCGCACCCAAGCCGCCGTCTGGGCGGTGCGAAAAGGGCTCGTGTAGGTATATAGCCGGCCCATCCTGGGCCGGCGAACCGCATTTCGCATTTAGGAACAAGCCGCCGTCCCTTGCGGCGAAAGCGCGCCCGGCCAGGATGACCGGGCTATTTACAACGCCGCTTCCCCCGTCTCGCCGGTGCGCACGCGGACCACATTGCCGAGATCGGACACAAAGATCTTCCCGTCGCCCACCTGCCCGGTCTTCGACGCGGAAATAATCGCCGACACCGCCTTATCCACCAGGTTGTCCGCCACGGCGACCTCGATCTTCACCTTCGGCACGAAGTCGACCGTGTACTCGGTGCCGCGATACGTTTCGGTATGCCCGCGCTGGCGGCCGAAGCCGCGGACCTCGGTGAGCGTCATTCCCTGCAGGCCGACGCCCACGAGCGCTTCTTTTACCTCATCCACCTTGTGATGCCGGACGATCGCTTCGATTTTTTTCATGAGTATTGTTTCCGGATTGATTTGTGCGATTGAAAGAACCGGCGGCCGCCGCGCGCCCGACCATTGCCGCGCCGCGCAGGCGTCGCTCGCGTCATGCTGCTCTTTAGAAGAAGATGTATCCTTCTTCGCCGTGCTGGGTCAGATCCAAGCCGCGGACTTCGTCCTGCTCGCTCACACGCAGGCCCATGGCGACGTCGATCACCTTCAGGATGATCAGCGTGGCGACGATGCTGAAGACCCACGTGACGGCGACGGCCACGAGCTGACCGATGAGCACTCGGCTTTCGCCTTCGAGGAGCCCCATGGGGAGGTCGTTGTTGTAGTTCCAGGCCGCCCGGGTGGCGAACACGCCGGTGAGGATCGCGCCTAGAGTGCCACCTACGCCGTGAACACCGAACGCGTCGAGCGAATCGTCATATCCTAGGGCTGGCTTGAGCTTCCCGCATGCGATCGCA
>DASVCM010000790.1:0-2009 GCA_036381635.1 Lacipirellula sp. | reverse complement strand
CGCGGTCGCGGATGATCCGCGAGTCGATACGATCGGTGTATTCAACTCCGGCGTGCAGCCCCCCGCAGCGGCCGACGCGGGTGGCAACGGTCGCAGCGCGGGCGCCGCGGGCGGCACCGGAGGCCGCGCTGCGGGCGCCGGAAGCCGCGCGGGCGGCGGCGCAGCCTTTCCGACCACCGACGCGCTCGCCAAGATCCACACTCCGACGCTCTATCTCAATGGCGGCGAGCCGGATTTCATGATGGCGACGTCGAAGGCCAACTTCGACGCCATCAACCACGTGCCGATCTTCTACGGCTCGCGCGCGAACGCCGGACACTCGGCCACGTACTTCCATCCGGGCGGCGGCGAGTTCGCCAACGTCGCGGTCGCGTGGCTCGATTGGCAGCTCAAAGGGGACGAGAAAGCGTCGGCGATGTTCGTCGGCGAAAAGTGCGGCCTGTGCACGAATCCCAACTGGGAGACGCACGCGAAAGGCTTGCAGTAGAGCCGCGACGACCGGCAGTACGCCCCGCCGACTCGCAGTAGAGGCGCGCTGACGTAGAGCTCGTCTTCGAGCTCATCGAGCTAGCACCTTCGCGCCCATCAACAGCCAAGCGAGAAAGCCTGCGGCGCCGATGTCGAACGCCGAACAAAACGCCGGCCACCATTCGGGGACTCCGGGATTCGCCGCGAAGCGGCCGTGAAAGGCATCGAAGATCCCGTGGGCGGCCAAGCCGACTACGACGAGCCAGAGATTGGCCTTGAACCCAATGACGGCGACCAGCAGGAAGGGCACCATCACGATCGATTCGGCGATGAGCGCGCGTGTGGAACCGGCCATTATTGCAAACAGCACGTAGTACGAAGCGATAGCGATGACCAAGATCGGATAGAACGCTCGATCGCGGTCAAGGCCCGTCGCCCGCGCGAACCACATGACGATCAACGACAGAGCCAATCCAACGGCGTATGCCATAGGGCCTCCGCCGCCCCTTCATCGGCCTGCCAAGGGCGGCTTCGAATCCTGCACCCGTGAGGCGACCGCGACCAACCAGATCATCCACGCCACGTCCAGGATGTAGGCGGACACGATTGCAATTGTTTCCGTCCGCGAGAAGCCTTCGGAGCCGACGACCCCGCCCTGCACCAGGTAACTGATGCCTGAGAGCCCCACCAGGTAGGCGATTGGCAGCGGCGCCCACGCCGTCCGCGCGAGCGTGGCAGTCAGGAGGAGCAAGGCGAGGCCAAGCGCAAAGTCTTGATAGCTCCTCACCCCCCACTCGAGCCAGCGGATGGCCTCGGCAGTCGCAAAGCGCGCAGCCTGCTCGCTCTCCGGAGCACTCGCCCACGCGTTCACGGCCTGCTTGAGGGCGACACCATCCACGGCCTGCAGAACGCCGTACAGGGCGAGCGTGACCGCCGCGGCGGCGACGCCGAATCGGCTCGTCCATCGCATCGTTTCGGCTTGAGCGTCGAGCGCGAAGAACACGGCGAACAGCCCCGCGAGCAGGACCGCCATGCTCGCGAACTGGCCGACGTGCACGGCCGTCCAGATCCCGCTGCGGGCATACTCGGCGAACGCGACGGCATGGTGATTGGCGTCACCATCGGCGTGAAACAGAGTGACCACGATGTATAGGAGTTGCCCCGCGAGCAGCAGCCACGCCGCGAGGCGCAGCGAAGAGCGTCCGCTGAGTGTGCCGTTGTTCATTCCCGAGCCCTCGTCTGAATTCGCCGCCGGCGACATCGTGCCAGCATTCCGCGGGTTCTCAGAGCTGCTTCGTCAGCTCTTGCTGGGCAGCGTCGATCTGAGCTGAATGCCGTCGTGCTCGCGCAGCAGCTCCGAGACCCACTCGACCAGCACGCGCACTTTGGCCGAAAGGTGGCGGTTCTGCGGATAAACGACGTAGAGCGGAGCGGGCTCAGGAAACCAGTCCCCGAGCACGAGCTCGAGCGTTCCCCGCTCCATAGCCTCCTTGAGGACGAAGGCGGGGATTTGCGCGATGCCGAGACCCGCTTCGGCCGCC
>DASVCM010000789.1:0-2375 GCA_036381635.1 Lacipirellula sp. | reverse complement strand
CACGACGGCGAAGGCTGGTGCGCCATCCGCCCGCCGGAGGGAAGCTTCAGCCTCGCGCCGGCGCACCAACTGCGCATCCTCGACAGCCGCACGGCCGAAGTCACCGGCTCCGGCGTCGTCGCCCGCGTCGGCAGCCGCCTTGGCCCGCAGCACAACGCCGTGCAGGTCCTGCTGGAGCGCGGCGAAGCCGTGCAAATCGTCGAACAGCCCAACCCCGGCGACCGCTGGGTGAAAATCGCCCCGCCCGCCGGCGAGTTCCGCTGGATCGCCTCGCGCCGCCTGTCGCGCACGCCGCCCGTGGAAGGCGCCGCGCCGTCCGCCAGTGGCAAGGAGTGGCAATCCTCAAGCAATCAGGATGAAAGCATCCAAATTCCCGCCGAGGCGACCAGCGGCGACGCCTTCGCCCACTTGAGCACGTCCTCGCCGCTGGCTTCACCCGCGGTGGCGAACGACGCTTATCCCGCCTGGCATCCTGAAACCACAACCACGCCCAGCGAATCGCCTGCCGCCGCCGCGACCGATGACCAGCTCCAAGTCGTCGCCGGCTCCCCCGCTGCCGTGGTACTGGCCCAACACCAAGAACCTGCGGGCGGCTTGCCTCTTCGCGACTCCACAGAGTCCAGCCAGCCGCGCATCCGCTTCCCCGGTTCCGGCAGCGCGACCACGGCCGCAAACGCCAACGGTCCGGTCGATCCCCGCGTCGCCGAGATCCAACTCCGCCTCTCTCAGGTCGTCGTCCAACCGCCGGCCGCCTGGCAGCTCGCCGCGCTGCGCGAGGAAACCGCCGCGCTCTTGGCCAATGAGCAACAAGCGAACGTCCGCAACCAGCTCCGCGACCTCCTCGAACGCATCGCGACGTTCGAGTCCGTTCAAGCCCGCTACCGAACCACGCCTGCTGCCACCGCGACGCTCACCACGGCCGCGGCCTCGGCGGCTCAACCGCTCGCCAACCCCGCCACGGCCGCCAGCGGCGCCCCCGCCGCGCCGCCGGAAGGCATAACCGGCCAGACGGCCGAGGTCTTGGCGCGCGTCGGCGCCGATCTTGGCATCGACAACAGCATCACGCCCACCCCCGGCGTGCAGCCGCCGCCGACGCCAACGACGGGCAGCTTTGCAATTGGCTTGGATAAGCCCGCGACCGAAGCCCTGTACGACGCCGTCGGCACGCTCAAACCGGTCGTCTCCCGCCGCGAGCAGGCGCCGCGCTACGCCCTGGTCGACGACCACGGCAACGTCGTCACGTTCGTCACCGCCTCGACCGACGTAAACCTGCAGCCGTACATCGGCAAGCGGATCGGCGTCCGCGGCAACCGCGGCTTCATGCCCGAATACCGCCGCGCCCACGTCACGGCCACCCGCGTCACCCCGCTAGAAGAAAAACTGGTGCGCTAACTATATAGCCGAGCCATCCTGGCTCGGCGAATTAGGGTGGCAAGCCCTGAAAGGGCGTGGCGCTAGAAAGCGTAGGATGGGTTCGCCGCGCAGCGTGAACCCATCACACGAACGTGGAAGATGGGTTGCAGCTCCGCGGACAACCCAACCTACCTTGTATTCAGCAGTTCCGTCGCCAGCTCCGCCACCCGCGGGTCGGCGTCCTCTACGGCGCGCCGCCTCGCGATCTCGCTCAACTGCGGATCGCCCGTGGTGGCCAGCAGCGTCAACGCGTGCAGCCGCACGTCGGCGTCTTCATCCGCGACAAACCATCGCAACAGCCGCCGAGCGTCCGCCGCCGGTAGCGCCGCGGCCCGCTCCAGCGCTTGCCGTCGCTCGCGCGGCGGCATGGCCTGCAATCGCTGCGTCAGCTCCAGCAACTCGTCCGAATAGCCGCGTCGCCGCAGAACCTGCCGCACGGCCGCCGCCTCGAACCGCGAGGCCGTCTCGGCAAGCGTCATCAGCTCGCGGTCCGACAGCTCGCGGAGCCGCCGCTCGTTATGCCGCATCTCCAGCGGCGACGGCACATCGATCGGCGCAGCCGTCACCGGCGCCGAAGCATTCGGCGCCGCTGTAATTCGCATACTCGCCGAATCGGAGATCACCGCCGGCTCCTCGACCGGCCGCAGGGGATTATCCGGATTCGCGACCACCGCTCGTGGCGGCTCGGTCGACGGCATGATCACCGACAACTCCGCTGGCGGCGCCGGCGGCGCATCAGCCGCAGGCTCTGCTTGTCGAAGATCCGCCGCGGCGGGCGTCTTCGCGACCGGCAACGGCTTTGCGTCTACCGGCGCAGCGACTGCCGGCGCCGAGATCACCGCCGCTCCCGGCGTAACGTTCACGTTTTCATCGAATACAACCGCCGCCTCCACAGGCCGTTCCAGCTCCGGCATCGTCAGCACATGCTCGCACGCTGTCAGCACGGCGAAAGCTTCTTCCGC
>DASVCM010000788.1:0-3342 GCA_036381635.1 Lacipirellula sp. | reverse complement strand
TGCTGGGGACGGCGGACTATATGTCGCCGGAGCAAGCGGACGGGCGAGCGATCACCGAGAAGTGCGATCAGTACTCGCTGGGGTGCGTCATGTACGCGCTCCTGGCGGGGCGGCCGCCGTTCAAGGCGAAGTCCATGCCCGAGATGCTGCAGTTGCAGCGGTTCGCGCAGCCGGAGCCGGTGCGGCGGTATGCGCCCCACACGCCGGAAGAACTCGATCGGCTGATTCGGCAGTTGTTGAGCAAGGAGCCGCACGAACGGTTCCCCAATGTGCTGGTGTTAGGCCGGCACATGGAGGCGATGCACAAGGCGCTCTCGCGGCCGGCGCGGCCCGAGCCGGAGCCGGAGCCGAAGGCTGGCCGCGCGGACAAGACGCCGCTTGATTCGACGGCCGTGTTTCAAGCGGATGCGACGCTCTCGCCGGAGGACCTGGCGATTACGCCGTCGGAGACGACCGACAGCGGCGTGTACAACGCGCCGACGCTGGCGGATGAGGGGCAGTTGCAGGCCGAGTCGCCGCCGGCGCGGGCATCGAGCGCGGCAACGGCGACCCAGCCGGCAGCGGTGAAGCCGCGGGAGAGCCGGTTCACGACCGTCGAGGAAGCGCGGCGACGCGCGGCGGAACAATCGACGCAGCGGTGGGAGCTGGCGCTGCAACTGGCGATGCTCCTGGCGACGATCGCCGGCATCGGCTGGCTGGGGTGGTGGCTGACGCGACCGGCGTCGGCCGACGACGTGTACGCGGCGATCGAGGCGGGGAGCGAGGAGGACCTCGGCGACGTCGAGAGCGAGATCAATGAGTTCCTCGCGAGATTCCCCAATGATCGCCGAGCGGAAGAGGTCGAGGAGCTGGCCGAGGAACTGGCCCTCGAAAAGCAACAGCGGCGGATACGGCGCGGATTGCTGCCGGGGGGCGAGGAGGCGCATCCGATAACGACCGTGTTCGCCGAAGCGATTCGGCTGCGGGAGCAGGACCCGGCTCGGGCGGCGCGGATGATTGAGGATTTGCTTGCGTTGTACCCGGTCGCGGGCGGCGCGCGGGAGTCGCTCTCCGAAAGCCAGCGTACGAATCTACGCTTGGCGGAGCGCGAGCTCGAGTCACTACGGGAGCGGGCGGCGCAATACGCGGCGGAGCAGTTGCCTGAGCTGCGGCAGCGGCTGCAGGCGGCCCGGCGGCTGGAGCTGGCGCAGCCCGAGCAGGCGGCGGCCATGTATCAGGCGCTCGTGGATCTATATGACGGCGAAGCGTGGGCGGCGACAGTGGTCGATACAGCGCGCGAGCGGTTGCAGGTGCTGGCGGAGCGGTGATCTGTTTGAAAGCCTCCGGCTCTGCCGGGGGACAGCGGCGGAAGACGTCCTGCTTTGCGCTGTCCACAGGCAAAGCCGGTGGCTTTTATAGCGGATATTCGGTCGCGCCTTTTTGGAGGAGGAGTAATGCCTGGTTCCCTGGAGTCGATGTCTCGCGAGCGGAGTGCGGCGGCGTTTGAGCGGGCGCTTGGGCTCATGCCTGGCGGCGTGAACAGCCCGGCGCGCGCCTTTGGCGCGGTGGGCGGGTCGCCGGTGTTCATCGACCATGCCGACGGGGCGTATCTGTACGACGTCGACGGCAACCGGTACATCGACTACATCGGTTCGTGGGGGCCGATGATTCTCGGGCATCGCCATCCGGAAGTCATCGCGGCGCTGGAGAAGGCGGTGGCCCGCGGCACCAGCTACGGCGCGCCGACCGAGGCGGAGAGCGAACTGGCCGAGCGAATCATCGACGCCGTGCCGTCGGTCGATAAGGTGCGGCTGGTCAGCTCCGGCACGGAGGCGACGATGAGCGCCCTTCGGTTGGCGCGCGGTTGTACGGGCCGCGATCTCGTCATCAAGTTCGCCGGCAACTATCACGGGCACGTCGATAGCTTGCTGGTGGCGGCGGGGAGTTCGGCGGCGACGCTGGGGGCACCCAATTCACCGGGCGTTACCGCGGGCGCTTCGCGCGATACGCTTGTGCTGGAGTACAACGCGCCGGGCGAGCTGGAGGAGGCGTTCGCGGCGCATGGGGAGAAGATTGCGGCGGTGATCTTCGAGCCGGTGGTGGGCAACATGGGCGTGGTTGCGCCGACGAAGGAGTTTTTGTCGACGCTCGGCGAACTCACGCAGAAACATGGGGCGCTGCTTGTTTGCGATGAGGTGATGACCGGTTTTCGCGTCGCGTTCGGCGGCGCCCAGTCGCTGTTCGGGATTGAACCGGACATTACGACGCTGGGGAAGATTGTCGGCGGTGGACTGCCAGTGGGGGCGTATGGCGGGCGCGCCGACATCATGAATCACGTTCTGCCCGCCGGGAAAGTGTTTCAGGCCGGGACGCTCAGCGGCAATCCGCTGGCGACGGCGGCGGGCATTGCGACGCTGCGGCTGCTCAAGGAGCAGCCGCCGTACGAGTTGCTTGAACGGCTCAGTGCGCGGCTTGCCGCGGGGTTGCGTCGCGCGGCCGAAGCGGCGAGGGCGCCGCATACGCTGGCGCGCGTCGGCAGCATGATGACGCTATTCTTCCACCCGGGACCGATTCAAGGTTGGCGCGAGGCGAGCCAGTGCGATACGGCGCGGTTCGCCGCTTATTTCTGGCGACTGATGGACCGCGGCGTCTACATGCCGTGCAGCCAGTTCGAGGCGCTGTTTGTGTCGGCGGCGCACACCGAGGCGGATATCGATGCGACGATCGCCGCGGCGGAGGCGGCGCTAGGCGCGGCCCTTGATTGATTCCACCTACGGTCCTCCGGACCTTAGATCAGATCCTCGACGCCATATAAGGCGGGCTGACGCCCGCCGCTACATGCCTGGGCCCCTTCGGGGCTCACGAGGCGCGGATTGTTTTGACATACCCCTTGGCCGGAGTATCTTGAGCCTGTCTTGTCGGTCCCTCTTGCCATCCCTTCTCATTTTGCGGTTCATTTGCCGCGATGACGCCCGTAGGGCGTTAGGCATGTAGCGGCGGGCGCTAGCCCGCCGAAATGGGGCTCATCTCATATGCAACTAAGCCCCGAAGGGGCGAAGGAGGTCGAATGGCCGGCACGTTCACGAATCTGCTCTACCATATTGTGTTTAGCACGAAGCACCGGGCCCCTCTCATCGTTCCCGAATTTCAGGGCGATTTATATGAATACGTGGGCGGAATCATTCGTGGCGAGGGCGGCGTCTTGCTAGAGATCGGCGGCATGTCGGATCATGTCCATCTGCTCACAAAGTTCAAACCTGCCAAATCGGTTTCCGAGATGCTCAACCGGATCAAGGCAAAGTCGTCTGGTTGGTTGAATGGTGACAGATCGCCAGGTCGGGGATTTGGTTGGCAAGAAGGTTA
>DASVCM010000787.1:0-4435 GCA_036381635.1 Lacipirellula sp. | reverse complement strand
AGGCCATCGACGTGTGCGCGGGTTTCGTAGCGGTCGACGAAGCCGTCGCGGGCGAGGGTCTTGCCGATGGCCTCGACCGTGCCGACGATGCGCGGGTCCTCGGGCGGGAGGAAGCCGACCAGCGGGGCCATCAGCAGACTGGCGTCGAGCAGGTCGCCGCCGTAGTACTGGGTGAACGAGTTGAGCTGGCGGTTGAACCCTTGGTCGCAGACTTCGCGGTGGATCCGATCGCGGATGGGCCGCCACTTGTCGAGGGGGCCTTCGCGGTGGCCGCACTCGACGGTTTTGATCGCGCGGTCGAAGGCGACCCAGGCCATCATCTTTGAATGGGTGAAGTGGCGGCGCGGGCCGCGGACTTCCCAGATGCCTTCATCGGGGGTTTGCCAGGCGGTTTCGAGGAACTTGAGCAGCGAGACTTCCATCCGCCAGACATTCTCGTCGGCCGGCAGGCCTTCGCGGCGGCAGACGTTGAGCATGTCGAGGACTTCGCCGTAGACGTCGAGCTGGAACTGCTCGGAGGCGGCGTTGCCGGTACGGACGGGCTGCGAGTTTTCGTAGCCGGCGAGCCAGGGGAGCTCGACTTCGGTGAGGCGGCGCTCGCCGAAGATGCTGTACATGATGTGGATCTTGGCGGGGTCGCCGGCGGCGACGCGCAGCAGCCAATCGCGGAAGGCCAGCGCTTCGCCGTCGTAGCCGGTATTCAGCAGCGAGTAGAGCGTGAAGGTGGCGTCGCGGAGCCAGCAGAAGCGGTAGTCCCAGTTGCGCACGCCGCCGATGTGCTCGGGAAGCGAGGTGGTGGGCGCCGCGACGATGCCGCCGGTGGGGGCGAAGGTGAGGGCTTTGAGCGTGATGAGCGAGCGCATGACCGCGTCGCGCCAGGGGCCCTCGTAGGTGCAGCGGCTGGACCAGTCGCGCCACCACTGGTCGGTGAAGCGGATGGCCTCGCGGGGGTCGATGCGCTCGGGCGGCGGCAGGTGCGAGGCCTGCCACATGAGGACCATCGGGATCTCTTCGCCGGCGGCGACGGTGAACTCGGCGACGGTGGTGAGGTCTTCGCCGTGGATGTGCGCCGGGGTGTCGAGCGTGAGGGTGTCGCGGCCGGCGACGGCGTAGAGGCGCCCGCCGTCGAGCCGGCGGACCCAGGGCACCAGCGAGCCGTAGTCGAAGCGGATGCGGAGCTCCATGCGCATGCGGACGTTGCCGCGGCGGCCGATGACGAGGCGCACGAGGTCGGGCTCGGCGCCGCGCGGGGGCATGCAGTCGACGACGGTGACGGCGCCTTCGGCGGTTTCGTAATCGGTTTCGAGGATGAGCGTGTCGCCGCGGTAGCGGCGCTCGACTTGCTTCGGCGGTTCAGCGGGGGCGAGCTGCCAGCGGCCGTTCTCAGGGCCGCCTAATAAGGCCGCGAAGCATGCGGGCGAATCGAAGTAGGGGAAGCAGAGCCAGTCGATCGAGCCGTCGCGGCCGACCAGCGCGGCGGTCTGGCAGTCGCCGATGAGGGCGTAGTCTTCGATGAGCAGAGGCATGGAGGGTTCAGGGTTCGGGGTTCAGGAATACAGAAGACGGCCCGCGAAAGGCGCGAAAAGTCGCGAAAAGAGTTGCCCCAATGATTTCATTGAGTATGAGTTCTCTTTTTCGCGCTGTTTCGCGTGTTTCGCGGGCAAAGCTCTTTGATCAATGTGTTTCGAAGTCGATGACGACCTTAACGTCGTTGTCGTGGCGCTGGAAGGCTTGTTGCCAGGAGGCGAGCGGGACGCGGCGGGTGATCAGGCCGCTGAGCCACTGCGGGTCGGCTTGGGCGAGCGATTGGGCGGCGGCCTCGTAGTGGCGGCGGTTGGCGTTGACGGTGCCGAAGACGACGTCGTTTTCGAGGACCATCGTTTTGTTGAGGCTCGCCATGTCGACCTCGATCTTCCGCCCGCCGGAGGAGACGCCGGTGAGGCAGGTGATGCCGCCGTGGGCGGACTGGCACATCGTGTCGATCACCAAGCTGGCGACGCCGGTGCATTCGAGCGTGACGTCGGGGATCATGTCGACCCGGTCGATGCCGTCGCTGTGGTAGGTGGCGCCGAGCTGCTGGACCAGCCGCGGCTTGGGGCCCTCCTTGACGATGTCGAGCACATGGACTTCGAGGCCGCGCTGGCGGGCCATGAGCGCGGCGAGCAGGCCAATGGGGCCGGCGCCGGTGACGAGGACGCGCTCGGGCGTCCAGCGGGCGCGCTGGCCGATGCGCTCGATGTGCTCCCACGCTTTGGCCAGTACGCTCGCCGGTTCGAGCAGCACGCCGTTCGCGCCAAGTGCGGGGTCGAGCTTCACCAGCCGATTGGGCTCGAGTTGCAACTGCTCGGCGCCGAAGCCGTGCTCGCCCTTGATGCCGTGTTCGGTGTAGCGGCCGTTGCGGCACATGTCCCACTCGCCGACGGCGCAGTTGGGGCAGGGGACGGGATCGGGGCGGCGGACGATGGGGACGACGAGGTCGCCCGGCGCGAGGCCGCTGCCGCTGGGCGCTTCCAAGACGCGGGCGAGCGATTCGTGGCCTAATACGAGGCGGTTATCCCCTTTGGGCGCCTCGCCATATTCGCCGGCGATGATCTCGCGATCGGTGCCGCAGATGCCGAGGGCGAGGGCTTCGAGCAATACGTCGCCCTTGGAAGGTCGAACCTCCGGCAGCTCGGTAAGTTCGATTGAGTTGGCAACTCCGGGCTGGACGGTCAGGCCGCGCATGGATACTCCTTCGGGTCGAGGCTACGGCAGTCTCGACCAGCGGAGCAAACACCATGCCTCCCGCATAGGGCGGCCATGGGTTGAAAACCGCCAGCAGATTGGGCGGTTTTTATAAGCTCGGCGTGATGATGCTCACCGGCTGGCCGTCGGCGAGCGACTCGGCGCGTGCCAGCACGACGGTCGCCTGTTGGTCGATCCCGGAGAGTAGTTCGACGTCGGCGCCGCTGCGGAGTCCGAGCGTAACGGGCGTGCGACGGATCTTGCCGTCGGCGACGACGCAGCAATAGGCGGCGTCATCGGCGCGGACGATCGCGGCGGCTGGCAGCGTGAGGGCGTTCTCGCGCCGCTCAAGCTCGATCGTGCCGGCGGCGTACATCCCAGGGCGCAGCGTCGAGTTCTCATTCGGCACATCGACTTCCACGCGGAGCGAGCGGTTTGCCGTATTGAGCGACCAACTCGTCCGCGCCACCGGCGCGCTCAGCTTGGCGCCATTTAGCGCTTGCACGTCCAGGCTCACTGGATCGCCCTTGTCGACAAGTTCCGCCTCCAATTCAGGGATGTCGAGAAACACGCGCACTTTATCGGTGCGAGCCACGACCAGCAGCGGCCTGGCGGCGCCGGCGGCCGGCTGCACGAAATGGCCCGTGTCGATCCAGCGCTGCGTCACGACGCCGTCGAACGGCGCGGTGATCGTGGCGTAAGTCAGCATCGTTTGTGCATGCGCCAGATCAGCCTTCGCCACTTCACGCCGCGCGGCGGCCGCGGCGTGATCGGCTTCGGCCTTGGCAATCATGGCCTTCGCTTCTCGCGCGCCGGCCTCGGCCGATTGAACTGCCGCGGCCGCGGCCTCTCGTGCGGCGCGGGCTGCGTCGAGTTGGCTTTGCGATTCGTCGACGAGCTTCTGCGTCACCGAGCCGCCGGCGGCGAGCTGCTTGATGCGGCTGAATTCCGCCGTCCAGCGCTGCAAGTCCGCCTCCGCGCGCGAGACGCCGGCGGCGGCTTCGGCGACTTTTGCCGCGGCGGTGTCAGCGGCCGCCTTTACGGCATCGACATTCGCGGCGGCTTGCGCGACCTCGGCTTCCGCTTGGGCGACGAGCGCCTGCTTCCGCTGGGCGTCGTCCGTAAGCTCCGGAATCCGCAGCGCAACGAGCGGCTGATCCTGCTTGACCACGTCGCCGATGTCGACGCGAACTTCGCCCACATAGCCGGCCAGCTTGGCAAACAGCGGGGTCTGCTCGTACGCCTCGATCCGCGCGGGCTGCGTTGACGTCAGCACGAGCGTCTTGCGCGTCGGCGGCCCGGCCATCACCTTTTCTAATTGCTGGCCGCTGCCGGCCGCCTCGCTCGCGGCCACGGCGTCACCGTTGGCTTCATAACTACAGCCGCCAGCCGTGAGCACAAAGCTCAGCAGTACGACAGCCGCACCGAGTTGATGAGCAATGTTCATAAGAGTACTTCCGCGAAAACTATTAGATGGCGACCGTCTGAGATGAATAGTGCACGCTCTTTTCATCGTTCGGGTCGAGCGACGGCGATTCCCCGCTCGCACGGTTCTGCACCAGCGCGAAGACGCTTGGGAGCACCAGCAGCGTCGCCGCCGTGGCCGCGAGCAGGCCGCCGATTACCGCAAGTCCCAGCGGCGCGTTCTGCTCGCCCGCTTCGCCCAGGCCCAGCGCCATCGGCAGCATGCCGGCGATCATCGCACAACTGG
>DASVCM010000786.1:0-3620 GCA_036381635.1 Lacipirellula sp. | reverse complement strand
CGCCCCCACGACCGGCGCATTGTCCCCGCACACGCTGAACTCCAGCCGATCGAGATTCTTAAACCCGTCCAGCGCGTGCCGTCGGTACTCTTCCTCGGCCAGACGCCGGTAACGGTCGCGAACCGTCGGCGCCAGATCCGCCACGCCGCCGCCGATCACCAGCCGGTCGTAATCGCCCAGGTAATTCACGCTCAAGAGGGTGATGCCCAGCGCCCGCGCCTGGTCGTCGAACAGTTGCCCCGCAAGTGCATCGCCCGCCGCCGCCAGCTCGCGCAGCCGCTTCGCCTTCTCTTTCACCGAACCCTCCGCCTTGTTCAGCGGATGGTCCGCCCACTCCGGCAGCGTCAGCCGATACTCCAATTGATGCGTCAATCCCGTAAGCGACACCGCCGACTCCGCCGTGGCGTAGGCGTTCCCCACCTTCTTCTTCCGATCGTGCTCATACCGGAACGCATACTCCGGCAGCAGTATGTGCCCCACATGCCCGGCCCGCCCCTGGCTTCCCTGGATCGCCTGGCCGCCCAGCACCGCGCCGCCGCCCAGCCCCGTCCCAACAATCACCATGAACAGCGACTGCAGCGTCTCGCGCGGCAATGAGCTCTCCGCAATCCGATGCCACGCCAGCGACCGGCTCCGCACGGCATACTCGCCCAGCGCCGCCGACTGGCCGTCGCCCAAATAGCGCACCGAGATCTTCGAGTGATGCCCGCGCAGCGCGTGCTCCAGCCCCGCGCGGATCGGGTAGTTGTCCCACAGTTCGCGATTGAGATTCGGAGTCGCCAGCAGCACGCCGTCCATCGTCGCCGGCCCCGGCGTCACGATCGCCGCCCGCTCGACCTCGCTCAGCGACGACCCCAGCCGCACAAGCGCGTCCAGCGCCGCCCGCTCAATCGCCGCGATTGAGCTCTTCGGCCCCTGGTCGGGCGTGGTCGGAAATTGATCGGACACATACACGATCTCCCGCCGATCGTTCCCGACCGCGAGCGTGGAAGTCGTACCGCCAACATCAACGCCAATGTAGTAAGCCATGCCAGTCCGAATCCCCTCCCTCGAAGGGAGGGGCCAGGGGAGGGATTTGTAATGCGGCCAACAAAACCGCCGCCAACGCGCAAGCGGATTATCGCGAAAGACAGACCCAGCGGGTAGCCCAGCGCGCTCCCTCGCCACCCAGGCGCGAGCCCGTCGAGAAGCGCCCCACCGTGTTAGCCGCGCTCACGATAGCGGAGCGCGATCGCCGAGCGCGTCAGCGGAGCGCGGCCGCCAAAACAAAAGGCCCCGGTGCATACCGGGGCCTCTCGCCGCCCAGGATGGGACACATGATTCCCGGGCTGGGGTGTTCCGACTCGCGCATCAAGTGCCCGGCGCCGCATCGGCCGGCGCTTCGGCCTCGACGTCCACGTCCGGCGCGTCGATCTCGGTGCTCTCGCTTTCAACGTCCACGTCGGGACCGTCAAGCGCCGGCGCCGTCGCGTCGTCCGTCTCGATGACGTTCACGTCATCCGGCTCGCCGTCGACGCCGTCAGTATTCACCTCGCAGCCGATCGCACTGATCGACAACAACCCCGCAAGAAATGCCACGTACGACTTCATAATCACCTCCACCAGTTCGTTGTAGGTCGGCTTCCATTCAAGGTTTAATTCGGACCCGCAGGTCCCGTGGGACGGCTTGCAGCGAATTCCATGCCCAATGTTGCGAGCGCAATGAACCGCCGCCCAGAAACCGGCCAAGTCAAACCGCCCCACCACGTTGCGGCCATTAGAAAGCGCCCCGCGAGGAGCCCGAAGCGCCAGCAAGGGAGTCCCCAAGAACCCCAAACCGCCCCCAAGCGATCCTCCCGGCGCCAACGTCCCATCGTGTTAGCCGCGCTCACGCCAGCGAAGCGCTTTCCCTGCCCCGTCGACGCACGAACCGCAGCAGCGGCTACTCCAGAGCCGTGCTCAACAGCGCTTCCATCGCCTCCCATTGATTCGCCGAACCGACAAGCTTCCCGTCCAGCCCGATCAAGTAATACGCAGGCGCCGAACTGACGGCCAGTTGTCGCATGAGGTCCGAGTCGGCGCCCAAGTAGTTCTGCGCCCAGTTCATTTGCTGTCGTTTCGCCGTGGTTCGTGCGCTGGCCGCGTCCTCATCCACGTTCAAGCCCACGACGGTCAGCGGCGACTCGGAGTACATCTCAACCGTCGCCTTGAGCGCCGGCATCGATTCGATACAGGGCGCACACCACGTTGCCCAGACGTGCAGCAGCACATACTGCCCTTTCATCTCGTCGACATAGCGAACCCGCCCGCCGGCGTCGGTGAATTGAAACGCCCGCATGTCCGAACCGACGCGCGGTCCAACGCGGCACGGCACGTCGACATTCCCGATATCGAGTTGACCGCTGGCCACATCCGCGGCAGTCACGGTCACCGGCACGATCTTCTCGCCAATCGTCTCGACGAGACACCCCGCCGGCTGCTCGTAAAGCTGAATCACCAGGTCGTACTCGCCCGGCTCGACGCCGTGGATCTGTAGCTGTCCATCGTCGGCCAGCTTCACGAAGTAGTTGCGGCGAGTTGCGACCCACGATTGAAAATCGGGCTGCCGCAGCCAGGCGGCTTGCAGCGGTCCGGAAGGCTCGAAACTGAGTGCTTCCGCCTCGTTCGGATACGCGACGCCAGCGTCCCGGCTCACCAGGTAATTGAGCGACCACTGTTTGCTCAAATCGTCGTTATCCCGCCCGGTCGCCACCACGCGGCCGTTGATCGTCGCCCCCTCGCCGCCAAGCGTCACTTGGCGATGCTCGCCGGGACGCAACTCCAGCGGCAGCGATTCGCTCGACGTCAACGGCGACTCTCGCCACGGCCCAAGATAAGCCTTGAGCGCGCCCTTGACCGGCGGGATGCGATCAAACGCAAAACGGCCCTCCGCGTCGGTTTGCGCGGAATACGAGTCCTGAAACCGCGCCTCGGTCAGCCCGCGACTTACGAGCGGGTAAAAGTAAACCGCCTGATCGGCCACGGGCCGTCCCGACTGCAGCAGGCGGCCTGAAATGGTCGCCCACGGTTCGAGTTTCATCTCGCCGACCTCTTCGTCATCCGGCGCGAGGGCTTTTTCGGCGAAGCCAAGGTCATGATAGGCGCGGACCCGGACCGGCTCGGTCGTGGCCTTGAGGTGAAAACTCCCCGTCGCATCTGTCGTAATCGGCCGCGTCCCCCAAGAATCCGGTTTGCCGTTGGAAGTATCCGGCACGTCCGTCGGCGAAGCTTCCAAAACGGTGGCGCCTGCGACCCGTCCGCCGTCGGCATCGACGACGCGACCTGCGCGCGGGGGCGCCGGCTGCAGCGGGTAGTTGAGCGTCGCCCGCCCGTCGAGCGGCCCGAACGACTCTTCGCTCACCACCGAGCGGTACCCGTCCGCCTCAAAACGGACGCGATACCGATCGTTCGGATCGCCGCTCCCGGTCAGCGGCAGCTCGTACTTGCCATCTTGGCCAACTTTCGCGTCGGTCGTCCGCGTGTGGTAGAAGTCGGGTCGGAACACAATCACCGGCATCGCCAGAAACTTCTTGATGGGCTCGCCCGTCGCCGCGTCCGTCACCACACCCGTTACCACCCGGGCGTCCGCCAGCCTGATGACG
>DASVCM010000785.1:0-8585 GCA_036381635.1 Lacipirellula sp. | reverse complement strand
ACTGCAAAGGGCTGAAGGACGAGATTCAAGAGCTAACCAAGAAGTATGAGAACTCCGCGAACGACCTAGCCAAGGCGAAAGAAGCCGAGGTAAGCGAGGGCTGATTCGTCCGCGGCTCGTTTCACCGAGGCGTGCGATGGTCGACGAGGCAGCGGCAGCGAGAACTCCGTTCCGCTTCGGCATGCGTTCGCTCTTGATCGCGATCACCATCGTGGCCCTTGCCGCGGGCCTCATTCCCTTTGCGCCGCTACTACTGGTCCTTTGGGCGGCTGCCTTTGCAGTTCAGTGTTTAGTCTTCGTGCTCGTTCTGCGGCTTGTGGTGTGGATCGCCGGTACGCCGAGCGAAAAACTTGAGCGGGGCCCCGATGAGGGTTCCGGCAGCTAGCACCCCTTCTTGATTTCTATTGCCGCTTTCGGCGATAGCGGCCTATACTCCCGCCGGAACTACCCGACGTTCTCTGCCGCGCTCGGTCAATGAATGGCGTACGCGGCGACCCAGTTCAACTCGAGGCGCAGCTCCATCGGAGCTTGGCGCCGTGGTTTAGGGAGAAACCGCCATGATCGGCATAGAAGCTGAGGCTGTCTCGCGCGCAGCCCGCGTCACTACCTGGAAACATCGGCTCATCTGGTTCGGCATTGCCTCGGTAGTGCTGGCCGTCGCCATTCTGATTCGCCTGACCGAAGGCGACCGCCCCGCGAACGCCGCCGCCCCGACGCCGGCTCAGAAGACTGCAGAGAACGATCAGGCGTTGCCCCGCGTCGGTCGTCCGCAGCACGACGTGATGGCCCTGGTCAACGGCAAGGACATCAGCCGCAAGCAATTGATCGACGCCTGCATCGAGCGGTTTGGCGAGGACGTGCTGGAAAGCCTCGTGAACAAACGGCTCATCATGAATCACTGCGCCAACCGCAATATCACGGTCACTGAGCAGGAAATCGCTGCCGAGATCGATCGCATGGCCAAGCGATTCCAGCTCGGCCGAGAGCAGTGGCTGGAACTGCTCCAGAAGGAGCGCGGCGTGAGCCCGCAAGAATATGCCCGCGACATCATTTGGCCGACGCTGGCGTTGCGGAAGCTGGCTGACGCCCAGCTGCAAGTGACTGAAGACGAAGTGACCAAGGCCTATGAGCGCGAATATGGAACGATGGTCCGTGCGCGATTGATCGCCGTCTCCAGCGCGGACAAGGCGCGTCAGCTTCACTCGCAACTTACGGCCAAGCCGGATGACTTTGCCCGGCTGGCCATTCAGCACTCCGAAGATGTGAACAGTGCGAGCATCGGCGGCATGATCCAGCCGATTCGCCGGCACGTGGGCGATCCAGCCGTTGAGGACGCGGCCTTCAGCATGCAGCCGGGGCAGATCTCATCGATCATTCAGGTTGGCCAACAGTACGTCATCCTCAAGTGCGACGAGATTATCAGCCCGTCCCGCGCCCCGGCGATGACCGAGCAGCTTAAGCAGCAGCTCGTTGAGAGAATCAAGGAGGAAAAGCTCCGCGAGGCGGCTTCAGGCATCTTCGCCTCGGTACAGAAGAGCGCCACGATCAAGAATGTCTATAACGACCCGGAACTCAGCCAGATGATGCCAGGCGTCGTGGCCACGGTTAACGGCGATCGGATCACCATGCAGGAGCTCGGTAATGAGTGCCTGCTGCGCCACGGCGAGGAAGTGCTCGAAACAGAGATCTCGCGGCTGTTGCTTGAACAAGCTTTGGAGGCCGCCAGCGTGAAGGTCACGCGCGAGGACCTGGAGGCTGAGATGCGGCACGCCGCTGAACTGGCTGGCGTGGTCGACAAGGCCGGAAACGCGGATCTCGGGAAGTGGGTTGAAACGGTAACCCAGGAGCAGGATGTCACGCCGCAGCAGTACGAGCGCGATTCGGTATGGCCGTCCGCTGCTCTTAAGAAGCTTACCGCCAAGGATGTGGTCGTCGACGAGTCCGACATCCAAAAGGGCTTCGAGGCGAACTACGGCGAGCGGGTTCGCTGCCGAGCGATCGTGCTGAGCAACATGCGTCGGGCTCAAGAGGTGTGGGACAAGGCGCGTCGCAATCCGTCGCCTGAATACTTCGGCGACCTGGCCGCCGAGTATTCAGTCGAGCCGACCAGCAAGGCCCTTCGCGGCGAAGTGCCGCCGCTGGGCCGTCATGGAGGTCAGCCGCAGCTCGAGGAGGTTGCGTTTCAGCTTGAGGAAGGGCAGATTTCCGGCATCATCCAGGTGGCCGACAAGTTCGTCATCCTGCGGAGCGAAGGTCGCACCGAGCGGATGGACATCGATCTGGAAAGCGTCCGCGACGAGCTCTATCGCGATATCCACGAGAAAAAGCTGCGGATGGCGATGGGGCTGAAGTTCGAGGAGATCAATGCCACGGCGCGCGTGGATAACTACCTGGCCGGCACATCGGACCAGCCGGATACGCCCAAGGGAAGCGCCCAGCAGCCGATCCGTGAGGACGCCGCGGTGCGTCCCACCGGCGCGGTACGTTAGGTTGGCCGTTTGGACTGGTCGCTTAAGCGACCAGTCCCTAGGGTCTCAAGAATTGAGGGGGCCGCTCATATGGGCGGCTCCCTCTTTTTTGGGGGCGGCAGTGAGTCAATGTAACTGTGAACCGGGCGCGGGTATACTTGGTCTGATCGGCGTTGCCTTGATTGCAGCGCTTGTACCCGCTGCGCCGGCGGGCTGTTAGCCCGCGGCTAGTTCACATACTTCCTACGGCCAACTTCTTGCGGATGTCCAGCGCCGATTCATCGCCGTCGCCGTTCAAGGTGCAAATCGCCGAGCGGGTGACCCGCCTGCCGCCCTATTTGTTCGGGCGAATCAACGGGATGCTCTACAACAAGCGGCGAGCCGGCGAGGATGTGATCGACCTTGGGATGGGCAATCCCAGCGATCCGCCGGCGGACATCGTCATTGAGAAGCTCGCCGAGGCCGCTCGCGACCCGGATAATCACGGCTATTCCAAGAACGTTGGCATCACTAATCTCCGTCGGGAGATCGCCAGCAAGTATTTCCGTAAGTATGGCGTACGGCTGGACCCCGAGAGCGAGGTGATCGTCTGCCTCGGTTCCAAGGAAGGGTTCAGCCACATGTGCCTGGCCCTGATGGGGCCGGGCGACACGGCGATCGTGCCGGCGCCTTACTTTCCGATTCACGTCTATGCCGTTGCGCTGGCCTCGGGAAATGTCATCGCCCTGGAGGTGGCCAATAGCGACAAGTTCCTGTCGAACATTGCCTACACGTGCGAACACCTCTACCCGCGGCCGAAGCTGCTGGTGTTGAATTACCCGCACAACCCCTCCAGCGTGGTGGTCGAGCAGGCGTTCTTCGACGAGGTCGTGAAGCTGGCCAAGCGATACGGCTTCATGGTGCTGAGCGACTTCGCTTACGCCGACGTGGCCTTCGATGGCTATCAGCCGCCCAGTTTCCTGGCGTCCAAGGGGGCTGCCGAGGTGGGCGTCGAGTTCACCACGATGAGCAAGGGCTACAACATGGCCGGCTGGCGGGTCGGCTTCTGCTGCGGCAATGCCGAGATGATTCGGGCCCTGGGGACCATCAAGGGCTACTACGACTACGGCATGTTCCAGGCGATCCAGATTGCGGCCATCGTCGCCCTCCGCAATACCGATACTGCTGTCGAGGATCAATCGCAGATCTACCAGAGCCGCCGCAATGCCCTCTGTGACGGACTTTCACGGCTGGGCTGGAACATCACGCCGCCTAAAGCGGGGATGTTCGTGTGGGCGCCAATTCCCGACGTCTGGCGATCGCGGATGAGCACGATGGACTTTGCGTTCATGCTGCTGGAGAAGGGCAACGTCGCGGTGAGCCCGGGAAGCGGCTTCGGGCCAGCCGGAGAGGGGTATCTGCGGATGTCGCTGGTCGAGAACGAATCCCGGCTGCGGCAGGCGGTGCGGCAGATCAAGCAGTGCTTGCGAGAAGCTGAATCGTCTTATCAGCCGTCGGGCGAACGTGCCCAGCAGCCGGCAACCACCTGATTGCGGCGCAAAAAACAAGGGCCCCTGCTCGCCGAAGCAGGGGCCCTCTATACTAGGCTGACCGGGCTTTGTGCTCCTCTTGAGGGACCACAAAGCCTGGAGACCCACAGCCTGTTGTTGGATATCGTCGCAAGCGGCGACGATCATTCACGCGCACGGCGATTCGAAATAAACATCCCGCCCCGCGTCAACTGCGCTTGCCGGGCGTTGTCGGAACAATCGTTACGACGCGCGCCGCGCTTCGCGCTTCGCCCACAGCTTCAAGATGTCGAAACCCGCTAAGCTCGCGCTCGAAGATGGAACAGTTTACACCGGCATCTCGATTGGCGCCGACGGCGAGGTGGACGGCGAGGTGTGCTTTAACACCTCGATGACGGGGTACCAGGAGATCCTCACCGATCCCAGCTATCGCGGGCAGATCGTGACGATGACCTACCCGCAGATCGGCAACTATGGCGTGAATGAGGGCGACCTGGAAAGCGCCAAGCCGCATTTGGCGGGGTTCATTGTTCGCGAGCATAGCCGCACCAATAGCAACTTCCGCTCGGAGGGCGGGCTGAGCGAGTATCTTCAGGACTGGGGCGTCGTGGCGATCGAGTCGATCGACACGCGAGCGCTGGTGCGGCGGATCCGGTCGCAGGGCGCCATGCGGGGCGTGCTATCGACGGTCGACCTCGACGATGCAAGCCTCGTAGCCAAGGCCAAGGCGAGTCCGGGCTTGGTCGGACGCGACTTGGTGCGCGAAGTCGTCCCGGAAATGCCCTGCGAGTGGCAGGAGCCGTGCAGCGAGTGGACGCACCTCACGACCGCGAGCGGCGAACACAAGGCAGATCATTCAGGCTGCCAGGGCCCGCACGTCGTCGCCCTCGATTACGGCATGAAGTGGAACATCCCGCGGCATCTGTTTGGCGGCGGGTGCCAGGTGACGGTGCTGCCTGGCACGGCAACGGCCGAAGACGTGCTCGCCCAGAATCCAGACGGCCTGTTTCTGTCCAACGGCCCGGGCGATCCGGAGCCTCTGGAGTATGCCATCCAGACGCTCCGCGGCGTGCTAGGCAAAAAGCCGGTGTTCGGCATTTGCCTCGGTCACCAGCTACTGTCGCTCGCTTGCGGAGCGAAGACCTTCAAGCTGAAGTTCGGACACCGCGGCGCCAATCACCCCGTCCAACGGTTGGAGACAGGCGCTGTGGAGATCACCAGCCAGAATCATGGCTTTGCCGTTGATGAAGCAAGCTTGCCGAGCCACCTGGAAGTGACGCACCGCAGCTTGAATGACGGCACGATCGAGGGCGTCCGCCATCGCGAACTGCCGGCCTTCAGCGTGCAGTACCACCCCGAGGCATCCGCGGGGCCGCACGACAGCCACTATCTGTTTCAGGAATTCCTGACGGCGATGCGGGCCCGATCGTAATCGTCTATGTCATTCCGAGGTCCACCGAGGAATCTAGCCGGACCCTCGGCAGACCTCGGGGTGACAAGCTTCCGGCGGCCTACCACTGGTACACTTGCCCGTCGAGCTTCACGCATACTTGGTCCTCAATCGCCAGGTACTGGGCGACATGCTGGCCGTGGCGGTCGATCAGGTCGAAGTACTCGCGGCTGAAACGCTCGATCCTGCGGGCAGACTTCTGCTCTGCTGCCGTAACGGATGAATCAATCCACTGCTGGCCGCGCTTAAAGAAAGTCTTGCGGCCGACTGTGATGAGGGCGTCCGTGACGACCTGCTTATCCTGAACAGCATCGTAATACCAAACCCCGTGGCCGCCGGTGCTGGCGATCCGCTCGAGGCTGGCCGGTTCCGCGGCCGCATCGGCGGGCAAGGCGCCGCCGAAGCCGCCGGCGCCCGCCGCGGGCCGGGCCGCCATCCGGTAGTATGATTTTCCCTCGCGCTGGCGGAACGCATAGTCGCCGGACGCCGCTTCGAGAGCGCCGAGCTGCTGTTCAACATTTCGACGTAGCTCAGTCTCATCAAGCGTCTCGCTGGTCTCGTCAGCGAGGAACGAGGTATAGGGCGTGAGAATGCCGTGCTCCGTCGCGAGAGCGACAAGCTCCTCAACAAGCTCTTCGTTGCGGCCTTTGAGGTCGATTTCATCGATGATCTCGCCAACCCGCCGCGTCGCCCACAACTTCGCCACAAACGCCTTTGCGTCGTCATCGCTCTCTTCGACCAGCTCTGCGGGGAAGTCGAAGGAATGCTTCTCGCCATTCACTTCGCCGGCAATGGTAATCTTGGAGTCGCCAGGCGTTTGGTATCGGCCGACCATGATGAACTGGTCGCCGGCGAACAGGTCGAACGTGCCTTCGGGATACACTCTTGCGACGGTCGGTCCGTCCGACTCCTTCGCGTCGTCAACATCGATCGTGAGTTCGACATCCGTCATCACCGGCGCCCCGATGCGGCGGTAGAGCTTGCTGACTGAGTTTTCGATGTCTTCTTCGGGCCGGACATACTCGCTCTGGCCATGGTTTTCGTGGGCCAGCTTGTCGAGCAGGCGGCTGTTGACGTCGTAGCCGACGCCGAAGGGAAAGATGCGTGCTCGCACGTCGTTATTTTCGCTGGCGAGTTTCGCGATCGCGGCTTCGCCAGTTTCCCCTACTGTCGGCAGGCCGTCTGTTAGAAAGATGACATACGCGGGCCGACCGTCGTCCTGAAGCATGTCGAGAGCACGTTCCAAAGCGCCCGCAATGTTCGTGCTGCCGCCGGCGTAGAGGCCATTGACGAAGCCAGTTGCCGCGGCGCGCGCTTCATCGTCAAACTTCTGCAATTCGGGCCGGAATGACTCGATCTCGCTGTCGTAGGCAATGATGTTGAATGTGTCGCCCTTCCGCAGATTGTTGAGCACAAACTTCAGGGCTTCTTTGGCCTGGTCCATCTTCTCGCCGCTCATGCTGCCGGAGCGGTCGACGACGAACAGAACCGACTTTGCCGGCAGGAGGCCGATGTCATCATCCGTCTCAAGCTCCGGCGTCGCCAGGAGCAGGAAGTAGCCGTCCTCCTCGTCGTCGGGGCGGTAGCTCACGACGCTGGCGGCGATGCTGTTGTCGCCGGTGTCATAGAAGAGGCGGAAGTCTTCAGTCGGGATCGTGTTCTTTGCATCGAGCTTCACGACGGCGTTCAGCTTACCGTCGCGGTCGATTTCGACTTCGTGGGACGGCGAGTAGATGTTCTTGATATCCGCGGGGCTTTCGATGGAAACGCGAACGGAAAGCTTGTCGAGCCTGCCGTCGGTGTACCTGGCGGTGCTCAGCGGGAAGATGAAATCGGTCAGGCCGTGCGAGCGGCGGCAGAGCTGCGTGTAGCGGAGGGTTACCGTGCGACTTTCGCCGGCGGGGATGGGAAAGACGCTCGTCTGGAACATTCCGGCGCCGACCCACTCCAGCAGGGCCGGGTCGCGACTGGAGCGGACGATCTCTTCATATCGCCGGCGGGCTTCCTCTTTTGAAAGGAGCTTCGCCGGGAATTCTTTGCCGTTCACCAGCAGCGTGAGCTGGTCGATGGCGCCGTCGTAGGGGAGTGGGAAGACAAAGCAAACCTCAAGCTGGCCGCTGCCGGTGTTTTTGAATGCCTGCGATACCTGCACCCGGGCAGTCGTGTCGGCGAGCTTGGCGTTCACTTCGAGCGATTCAATCTGGTAGCTCTCAGGCGCTGGCTCAGGCCGTGGCGGCCAGATGGGACGCGGCAGACGGAAGTGATGGCCGGGGCGAACGTCAACGAGCAAGCCCTGCGCGGATGCGAAGTTCGCAGTGGCGGACGTGAGCAGCGCAGCCAACAGGGCGGCAATCGACACGAGGATTGAAGTGAGTTTCATCGTTCCGCTCCCTATGGCCGCATACGAACTTTTGAAGCCTGTTGTTGGGATGCTCTCTGCCTAGTAATAGTTCCGTGCAGGGGCCAAAAGCGGACCAAGTTCTTGCGGCTTGCACTTTTGTCTTGAAATCGATTTTTGGCGACATAATGTGCAAGTCGTTGCTGTGTCTAGGATTGGAGAGTCGCGTTACGCGATTCGATTGTCACCGATCGATGGTGGGATGGGTAATGCAGAGTCAGGCCGCGCCAATGCGCAGGCAAGCTCTAAGCCGCAAGTGGCTGCGCGCGGTCACGCAATTAGTTGTCAAAGACCTTTTGAACGGATGTTCACTATACCGATGGCGGTGGCCAAAAACTAGATGGCAGTTTTTTCCGACCGAAGGGAAGCGTTCGTACACGATGGCCGGGCTATATATGGGCGGCGGTAAGTCGGGTACAATCGAGCGGTTGCGCCCGCGCAAACCCAATCCTGGAACCGGTTTTTATTGTTTTCTGAGGAGCTACTGGCGTGCCCGGCACTTGCGTTATCGGACTTCAATGGGGCGACGAAGCGAAGGGTAAGATCGTCGACCTTTTGACCCTCCGGCACGATATCGTCGTGCGCTACCAGGGGGGCGCCAACGCGGGGCATACCGTGGTCGTCGGAGATCAGACGTACAAATTGTCGCTGCTCCCGAGCGGCGTGCTCACACCGGGCGTGACCTGCGTTATCGCGGGCGGGGTCGTCTTCAACCCGGCGAAGGCGATCGAGGAGCTGGACGAACTCGCCAGCCGCGGCGT
>DASVCM010000784.1:0-11599 GCA_036381635.1 Lacipirellula sp. | reverse complement strand
ATCGCCGCGTCTCGGCTGGGCAAGGCGAGCGTGGCGGCGGTCAGCAACGCCAGGACCAGCAGGTGAACCAGCAGGCTGGCGGCCCAGGCGGCCGTCTCGCCGTCGACCAGCGGCAGCGGCCGATCGACTACGTCGATCGCTTCCAGATTGTCGGCGGAGGGGCTGCCCGTTGCCATATGCGGTCTGCGTGAAAAGCGGCTTGATTACCTCCATTGTGGCCCACTTCCCGGCGGCCGGCAACAAAGGTTATTACCTCGTTACACGCTGAGGCGCACAAGGCGCCCTCCGGTTTTGATGAACCCGCCGCGGCGGCGCGGTATCATAGCGCGGGTGAATGGCCGCAAACCCCCAGGCGATCCGATGACACGTCCTCCTCTGCTTCGAATCTCTTGCCTCTTCGTCGCGCTCGCTGCGACGCTGGTTCAATCCGATTCAGCGAGCGCCCAGTCGCGTGCTCAGCGCGTGCCGCCGCCGACCGACGTCTCGCTCACCACCAAGGACGGCGTGCAGCTTAAGATTACGTACTATCCCAGTACCGAAGGCCAGGACGCCGTGCCGGTGATCATGCTGCATGACTTCGCCGAAACCCGGGCGGTCTTCAGTCCGCTGGCTCGCGCCCTGCAGAACCCTCGCAATCCCGATACGCCGGGCCCGAAGATCGCCCCGCGCGCCGTGATTACCGTTGACCTCCGCGGCCACGGCCAAAGCAAGACGGCCGTGGGCCGCGGCGGCGGCGCCATCGAGCTCGATGCCACGCGATTCGAGGTCGCCGACTACGAGGCCATGGTGATTCAGGATATGGAAGCGGTCCGCAGCTTCCTCGTCGAGCAGAACGACGCCGGCAATCTCAACCTCAACAAGCTGTGCGTCGTCGGCAGCGGCATGGGCGCCAACGTGGCCCTGCTATGGACGGCCCGCGACTGGGCGATGCCCCGGCTTGCCGTTCGCAAGCAGGGCCAGGACGTGAAGGCCCTTGCGCTGATCTCGCCGCAGTGGAATTTCCGCGGCCTGAACGTTCGCGACGCGATGAAGTTTCCGCCCGTCCAAAGGGAGATTTCCATCTTCCTCGCTTATGGCGGGGCCGACCGCAAAATCGCCAAGGACTGCGAGAACATTCGCGACATCTTCGCGCGATTCCATCCCGAGCCGCTGCCCGATCGCGTCCAGGCGGAAAAGGACTTCTTCGTATACGCCCCCGATACGCGACTGCAGGCGACCAAGCTGCTGAACAGCTCCGAATTCGACCTCGGTCCGAAGGTGGCCAGCTTCATTGAAGCTCGTGCCGGCAGCCGCAATTTTCCCTGGATCCAGCGGAAACGGCCATAGGAAGCTGCGGTCAACGCTTAGTTCGAGGAAGCACCGGCCGATAGCGGAATCTTCAACTCCGTTCCGAGCGGCAACAAGTGCGGGTTGTCGAGCACTTCACGGTTGAGATCAAAGATCTCCAGCGCCCGAGCATCGTCGCCCAGATAACGCTTCGCCAGGCGGTTGAGCGAGTCCCCTTCGTGCACGACGTGAATTCGATGCGTCGATTGCGCGGGCGCTGTACTTAGGGGAGGGGACGGAACTCCGCTCGAAATTGTATTGAATACCTGCGGCTCATCGGCTTCCGTGCCGGCGGCTGGCGGCGGCACGTTCGCAAATGGATCGCGGTCAGGCGAACGCGCCGGCGGGTTCAGCCCGTTTGCGGGGTCATGTACTACCGGCTTAGCCGCATGAGATTCATGCAGAATCGGCTTCGCGACCGCCCCGGTCGGCGTCGCAGGCGCCGCGACTCCCATCCGGCTCGAAGGCAGCGGCTCGTCCCGCCGCAGCGGCCAGGCCAGCGTAACGCCGGCGCCTAGCACCAGCCCCGCGGCGATCAGTTTGGGTCGTCGAGCTACCACGCCGTGATCCTGGAATGAACCATACTCTCTGCGCCCAGAGCGAGCGCGCAGAGGTCCTTTGTCCGCATCGGCCGGGATGCCCAAGAGAATTGAATGAACCCGCGCCGACTCGCCGAACGCGATGCAGCGTGGGTCACATGGCGTGGAAAAGGCAAAGTCTGCCGGCGCGCGAGGCGCGCCGGCAGACTTGCGGAATGAGAGTTGGCTACGCCGCCTTTGCCGCCGGGGCCGCCTCGGCCCCTTCGAACCGGCTGGCGAGCCACATCAGCACCGGATTGGCGATGAAAATCGTGCTATACAGACCGGCCACAAAGCCTACCAGCAGCGTGAACGCGAAAGCGTGAATGCCCGGTCCTCCGAAGATGTACAGCACCACGACGCTCATCAGCGTTGTAACCGCGGTAAGAACGGTCCGCGACAAGGTCTGGTTCACCGCCAGATTGATCATGTCGCGCGTCAGCCGCGGGCTCTTTCCCTTCACTTCGCGGATGCGGTCGAAGATGACGATCGTGTCATTCAGCGAGTACCCGATGATCGTCAGAAACGCCGCGACCAATACGAGATTGATCTGAAACTTGTCGATCAACAGCGCCTCAGCCAGGGGCGGAACCGCGCTAACAAGGTAGGCGGAGAGCGCCACGAATCCCAGCGCCACCAGCACGTCGTGGATCAACGCCACCACGGCCGCGATGCCGTAGATCACGCCATGGAACCGGAACCACACATAAGCGATGATGCCGATCAGGCACAGTACGATCGCCGCGATCGCGTCGGTCGCCATCCGCCCGGCCACTCGGCTGCCAATCTTGTTTGACAGCGGGAACACCGGATCATCGTTGATGTCGGCCGCCAGCGAGCCGAGAACTTCCTGCGCCGCCGTTTCCGGCAGAGCCATGTTCACGTCCCACGTGGTGAACGTGCGGGTCGTTCCTTCCTCATAGTCAGGGTTAGCGGCTTCGACCGCCACGTCCGTGTGGCCGGCCGCCTGCAAAGCGTCGTTCAGCATTTGCACGAGCGTGTCATGACTGACGCCCGCCTGCTGATCGGCCTCGGTCCCGCCGGAGAACGTCAGCCGGGCGGACGTCCCGCCGGCGAACCGATCGCCGGCCCCAGCGGTCCCGCCGGCGCTGGCCGCTTCCTCAGCAGCATCGTCGCCGCTCTCTTCGGCCGTCGCGCTTGCGTCCTCCTCCGCAGAAGGGGCGTTGTCGGCCGTGGTTCCTTCCGCCGGCGCCGCCGGCGCGGTATCGGCTGGTTCTTCCGCGGGAGCCGTCGGCTCGCTTCCAGCAGTTGGAGCCGGAGCACCCTCAGCGCCTTCCTCAGCCGGTTCGGCGGGATCGGCGTCGGCTTCCTCTGCAGGTTGAGCCGCGGACTCTTCTGCGGGCGTTTCGGCCGGAGTTTCTCCCTCAGCCGGCGTCTCCTGCAGCAAGGCAAGATACGACATCGGCGTCGGCAGCGATGGCAATCCGCGTCGCAATTGCCGCAACATGTCGGCCGAGCCAACTGCTTCGCCGGTCGCGGGAATCGACTGCACGTCCTCAACAGCCACCTGGTACGTCTCGAGCTTTCCTGCGAACGCCTTGGCCAGGATATCCTCGACCGCTTCCACGTTGTCGTTGATCGTCGTGATGGTGTAGCGCGTGTTGCCCTCGCCGACCTCGACCAGCGACAGGTTCTCCTCAGCCAGTTCAGTCTGCTGCAGGACCTCATCGACCTCGGCAAACGTCAGCTTCTGATCTTCACGCAGGACGATCGTCACCGAGCTGCCGCCGGTAAAGTCGATGTCGAGCAGATCGCGGCCGCGATCGTAGACCGCGTAGACGCCCACGCCGATCAACAGCAGCGACGCCGCCATGGCCGCCTTGCCCCAGCCGAGGAAGTTGATGTGCGTCTCGCCCACGAACTCACGCATGGACATATTTCGCAGCCAACCGCGGCGCTCGGCGATGTCGAACACGATGCGAGTCAGGAACACCGCCGTGTAGACGCTCATCATGATGCCTAAGAACAGCGTGACGCCGAAGCCTTTCACGCTGTCCGGGGCGATCTTGTAGATGACCGCCGCGGTGATGAGATTGGTGATGTTCGAATCGAAAATCGTGATGCTCGCCCGATTGAAGCCGTTGCGAATGGCCATCCGCAACGCAGCTCCGCGTTTAAGCTCCTCGCGGATGCGCTCGTAAATGAGCACGTTCGCGTCCACCGACATGCCGACCGAGAGCACCAGACCCGCCAGGCCGGGAAGCGTGAACGCCGCCTTGATGAGCACCATGCAGCCGAGGATCAGCAGCATGTTCGACGCCAGGCCGAACCACGAGATAAACCCGGCCTTCTTGTAGTAGAAGACCATGAACAGCGCGACCAGCGCCAGCGAGATGATGAGCGATTGCTGCCCCTTCTCAACCGTCGTCTTGCCGAGCGTCGGGCTGATCTGCGCCCGGCTGATCGGCACTTTGTTGAGTGACGCCGGGAGGCTGCCGGCGTTCAGAATGCCGACCAGGAACTCGACTTCGTCCTCGTCGTCGAGACCCTCGATGATGCCTTGATCGGAAATGACCGCGTTAAGGCTCGGCGCCGATAACAGCCGGTTATCGAGCAGGATGCCCAGATTGTATTTCTGCCCTGATGGATTGGGCTGGTGGGCCTGCGTCAACTGCCGGAAACGAAAGGCTCCTTGTCGATCGAATTTGAACGACACGGCCGGACCGCCGTATTGATCGACGTCGGACGCCGCGGAACGGAGATAGTCGCCGGTCACGTCGAGGCCGTCGTCGGTAATCACCAGCGCCTGCGGCGTCTCGCCCGACATCCGAGTCACCAGACCCATTTGCTGAGCCTGTTCGGGCGTGCCGAACTGCCGCTGATCGTACGCGACCCAACGGGCGACCTCGCGACCGCCGATGCGGACGATGTTCTGCCCGGGGGGCAGTTTCTCGGCCTCGCGAATGTAGCTGGCGTGCTTGCTGAACTGCGGCGACGCGGTGATGCGAAACTCCAGCACGCCGGCCGTATAGATCCGCCGCTCGATCGCTTCCAGTTCTGATTTCTCGGCCCGCGGAATAATGATCTCGATCTGGTCTTCGCCGAATTGCTTGATCGAAACTTCCTTGGTCCCCGACGGATCGACGCGCTCGATCAGCGCCTTGATCAGGCTGGCCATGTTGTTGCTGCCGCCCGATGCATTGGGGTCGCCGCCCGCGTCCTGTTCATCCGCGTCGCCTTCCGGACCATTGCCCGCCTGGCCTGCGGTCTCTTGCTGCTGGACCTCGTAGATCAGCGTGATTCCGCCGCTGAGATCCGGGCCAAGCTTGATCTCGCCCATGGCGATGATCACGCCCGCCGCCAACAGCGACCCGAGCGCCAGCGACAGCCGCCATCCTTGCTCCGGCATGCGCAGACGCTTGGCGAGGAAGTTGCCGACGACGATCGGCACGATGATCACCCCCAAAACGATGAGGGCCTTCTTCACGCCGTCCCAGCTAACCCCTTCGGCGTCGGCGCCCGCGCCGGCAGCTTGGCCTGCGGCCGTGTTATTGCCGATGGCGGCGTCCTGAGCGAGCGACGGCAAGGCCCACGCCGCCACGACCGCCAGGAGCACCAACTTTAGGGCGAGGGGATGGGACAGTACGATCCGCGACAGCCGCCGCGCCAGTGACGCTAGTTCCATGACTCGATTAACCTGCTAAGGCTTATTCTTATTCGATTGGTATTTGAGTAGACTTCTCGGGAGACGCCGGATCGCTGACCGCTGGCTCGATTACTCGGTCTTCTCATCACCGGTTATCACCCGCGCGATGGCACTAGTTCCGACGCGGATCTTCGTCCCGGTCGATTCGTCAATTCGCAGCGTGATGATCCCGGCGTCGCGATTGACGTTGGTCACCATTCCATAGATGCCGCCAATGGTCACCACGCGGTCGGTTTCCTTGAGGTTGTCGACCAGCGAGCGGAACTGCTGGTCCTTCGACTTCTGCGGCCGGAGGATCAGGAAGTAGAACAGCACGCCGATGATGGCGAAGGCCGGCAGCATGTCTTGGAAGCCGGGACCGCGCGGCGTCTGGGCCGCGTCGCCCCCTTTTTGCGCCGCCTCGGCAAGCAACAGCCAGATGGAATTCTGTAAGCCGACCACGTGATTCTCGGGAGAACGATGGGCTCCAGGGAGCGGCCGCCAACGGGGCCCGGCCTCACACTTCCGCAGGCCGGCCGCTACCGCTTGCACCCGCATTCTGGGTGTAAGCGGGTCATCATAAGTCTTGACGCCGCAACGAACAAGGGCGGCTCATGTGTAGGCATCGCGCTCCGCGAGACGCCCTTCTCGCGGAGCGCGAGGGCTACTCCTCCGGCAGAGGCGTCGGCACTTCCCCCGCCGCCGGATCGACGCCCCAACCTCGCAGCTTTTCCTCACGAAACGCAGCGAACGCATCGGCCTCGATCGCTTCCCGCGCTCCTGCCACCAGCCGCTGGTAGTACGTGATGTTGTGGATCGACGCCAGAATTGGCCCGAGCATCTCGTTGGCCTGGAACAAATGCCGCAAGTAGCCGCGGCTGTGCTGGCACGCTGGGCAGGGGCAGTCCTTCTCAAGCGGCTGCCGATCACGTTCATGCACGGCGTTCCGTAGCCGCAGGGGTCCTTCGTCGGTGAAGACCAGCGCGTTCCTGCCGTTCCGCGTCGGCATGACGCAGTCGAACATGTCAATTCCACGGCCGATCGCCTCGACAATGTCCTGCGGCCGCCCCACGCCCATCAAGTACCGCGGCCGATCTGCCGGCAATTCCGGCGTCACGGCCTCGATGCAGGCGTACATCTCGCCAGGCGTTTCGCCAACGCTCAGGCCGCCCACGGCATAGCCTTGGAAGTCCATCGCCACGAGCGCACGAGCCGACTCCCGCCGCAGCTCCGGATCCAGCCCGCCCTGCACAATGGCCAGCAGCATCTGATCGCTTCGCCGCGACGCCTTCCGACAACGCTCGGCCCAGCGAACGCTCCTGTGCATGGCGTCCTCAACCACGTCGCGCGTATTTGGCAGCGCGACCACATGGTCGAACTGCATGATGAGATCGCTACCAAGGGCCTCCTGGATTTCGATCGAGCGCTCCGGCGTGATGTTCACCGGCGAGCCGTCGATGTGCGAGCGGAACTCGACGCCTTGCTCGGTCACCTTGATCCGATCGGCCAGGCTGAACACCTGGAAGCCGCCGCTATCGGTCAGAATCGGCCCTGACCACCCCATGAACTGGTGCAGATCGCCGAGGGCCGCCACGACCTCGTCGCCCGGCCGCAGCGCGAGGTGGTAGGTGTTGGCCAGCACCATCTGGGCGCCGGTCTCGCGGAGCCGCCCCGCGTCTACGCCTTTGACGGTTCCCTGGGTCCCCACCGGCATGAACGCCGGCGTCTCCACCGCCCCGCGCGGCGTATGCAGCGTCCCCCGCCGCGCCGCCGTCCCGGCGTCGACATGCTGCAGCTCGAACCCAAAAGAAGGCATTGCGACAACCCGAAGCAGTCATTCCGAGATCTGCCGAGGAATCCGCCATGCCTCTGCTGGCAGTCGAACGGCTAGCCGGGCCCCTCGGCGGACCTCGGGGTGACAGGGTTCAGGTGTTCAATCGCCGCGAAGCTTCAAGCCGTGGGCGGTAAGCTTCTCGCGAACCTCGTTCAGGCTGGTGACGCCGAAGTTCTTGCACTCCAAGAGGTCGTCGCCCGTCCGCCGAACCAGTTCACCGATCGTCGTAAGTCCCAGACGTACCATGCACTTACGGGCGCGCACCGACAGGTTCAGCTCGGCAATCGGCCGGTCGAGCAGCGCCCGCTCGTCGTCGCTCATCGAGGTCGGTTCGTAAGCGGGCTCCTCCTGCCACTTCGTCGAGGCGAACTGCCCCAGCTCGAGGCCCTTGGAGTTGAGCATCTCGCGGATTTCCACGAGCGACGTCTCGCCGAAATTCTTGCTGGACAGCAGCTCCTGCTCGGTGGTCTGCGTGAGGTCGCCGAGCGTCATGATGCCCATCTTTTGCAGGCAATTGCGGCTACGAACCGAAAGTTCGAAATCGGTCACCGGCACGCTCAGAATTTGAGCCAGCCGATCCTGCCGGCGGCGCGCCTCCTCGTCGTAGTACATGTCGCGCGATGCGTCGGCGTCCTTGAAGTACAGCCGGGCCCGCTCGTGCGACGGGTAAACGTCGAGAATCCGCAGGTAGCACTGCTTGGCCCGCTCGAAGTGCTCGATGTCCTCGTACAGCAGGCCGAGGTTCAAGAGCGTGCCGACATGCGTCGGAAACTGCTTGGCCGCCCGTTCCAACAGTTGCCGGGCGTAGTCGTCATTGCCGTGCCGATCGTTCTCCAGCGCCAACCCGAACAATACGCCCGGGTTCTGCGGATCGACGTCAACGGCTCGTTCCAGCAGTGCAACGACTTCGTCCGGGTTGCCGCCCGTCGCCGCGACGGTCGCCGACCGCTGGTATAGGTACTCGCCGGTCTGCTCAACTGCGCCCGACAGATTGTCGAGCAGCTTCAGGGCGCCGGCCGCGTCGCCGCTGAGCCGCATCGCCTCGGCCTTCGCGAGCGCTACGTCGTCGCGGTTGTAGCCCGCCTTCTCGGCCGACTCGTACGCCTTGAGCGCCTCAGGGTACTTGTCCAAGGACATGTACGACTTGCCGAGGTAGAAATTGGTCAGCGCCCCGCCGTCGGCGTTGCTGAGCGTCTGAACCGCATCGCTGTACCGGCCGATGAGGTGCTGCACCACGCCCAACCGCGCGGAAGCCGCCGGCGTTCGGCTGGTCTGCTGCGCCAACTCGTTGGCGGCGTCGCGTAGAGTGCGGAAGTTGTTGTAATCCGCCGAGATGGCCTGCGAGATCTGCTTGATCTCGTTCGGCCCGAATGTGCTGTTCGAAATGACAATCTGTCTCAGATCAAATTCTGCGACGGGCGACATGTAAATTCACTCTCCGTTGGTCGTGCGACTGCGTCCTGAACCCTGTCACGTGCGAGGTCCGCCGAGGGGTCCGGCTGGATTCCTCGGCAGACCTCAAAATGACTTGCTGGGGGAGACGCTAGAGAGCCAGCGGTGGGAGTCGAACCCACAACCCCCGCATTACGAATGCGGTGCTCTGCCAATTGAAGCTACGCTGGCGCTTCCGGGACCGGCGCCGCGGTCGTTGTCTACGACGGCGTCCTCAGCCCTGGGAATAAGCCATCCATTGTGACCCGGAGGGCCGCAAACCGTCAATACGGGCGCGGGGCTGGGTAGTGTCCTAATACGGTGCGCCGCCCGGTTGGATCCCGGGCCTTCGCAGTTGATGCCAATGCTCGCCAGACGTTTGCGCCAAGCGTTCTCATCTGTTAGCAGTATTTCCGGAGAGCCAAACCCCATCTCCTGCACCCCTCTCCCCTCCGGGGAGAGGGGCTGGGGGTGAGGGGCTACAACGTGAGCGCAAGCTCTGACCCCCTCATCCCCAGCCCTTCTCCCCCAGCGGACTGGGGGGAGAAGGGAGCCGGATCGTGACAGGCAGTGGGCTTGCGACGATGCAGATTAGGACACTCCCGCGGCTAAATCCCAGGCGCCGCTACCCCGCCGAACTTGTTGAGCAGCCCCTCAATCAGATCTTCCTGATGGGCCACCATGTGCTTGAAATCCAAAGAGTCCGCACGATGCTCCTGCACCCGTTTCTGTTTCAGCTCGCTTCTCAACATCTCGATCAAGAATTCGCGTTCTTCGTCGCTCAGGGAGAGACTTGAGTCGACCATGGCAACCTCCTTTCAGGGCCTTTGTAAACAGCCGCAAATCCAGCGCCGGACCTCCTCCGGCGCGAATGGGCAGCGGTTGACGACGCCGAGTGGGCACTCGACACTAGATTTTGGCTCAAAGCTTCGCCCATGCCGATTATCCGCCATCTCGAGCAACTGCCAGACGCCGCCCGCGGCGGGGCGGTCGCGATTGGCAACTTCGACGGCGTCCACCTCGGCCACCGCCGGATCGTCGAGCGGCTTCTCCACCGCGCCCGCGAAGTCGGCGGCCCGGCGATTGTCTTCACCTTCGACCCCCACCCGGTCCGACTGCTCCGGCCACACGAATCGCCGCCGCCGCTGACCTGGACCGAGCGTAAAGCCCAACTGTTGAAAGAACTTGGCGTCGACTGGATTGTCGCCTATCCAACCAACTGGAAGCTCTTGGAACTCACCGCGCAGCAGTTCTTCGACCGCATCGTCCTCGAAACGCTCGCAGCGAAGGCCATGGTCGAGGGGCCGAACTTTTACTTCGGCCACAACCGCGAGGGGAACGTCGAGGTCCTCCGCCGGATGACCGCCGCCGCGGGCCTCGGCCTCGACGTGGTTGAGCCTTATGTGCTGGACGGCCAGCTCGTTTCCAGTTCGATCATCCGCAGCAAGGTCGCCGAAGGGGACGTGGCGTCCGCGGCCAGCATGCTCACGCACCCCTATCGCATCCGCGGCATGGTCACGCACGGCTCAAAGCGGGGCGGGCAGATCGGCTTCCCAACCGCCAACCTCGAGGCGATCGACACGCTCCTCCCGGCCGTCGGCGTCTATGCCGGATGCGCTTGGACCAACGGCCAGCCGCTGCCCGCAGCGATCAATATCGGGCCCAACCCCACGTTCGGCGAACACGCCCTCAAGATCGAAGTCCACTTGCTCGATCGCGAAATCAGCCTCTACGGCGAGCCGCTGGAGGTTGAGTTTCTCGCCAAATTACGCGACGTTAAGTCGTTTGGATCAAAGGACGAGCTCGTCGCCCAGATTCATCGAGATATTGACCAGGCTCGCGAGATCACCGCTCGACCTAGACAAGACTGATCAACCACGAAACGCACGACAGCGGCAAAGATCATCCCGAGAACTCGCCGATCGACGCGGCCGGGATTCGATTACGATTAGGAGCACGATTAGGATTAGGATCGGAAACCGGTCGAAACCTTTATCTTTATCCTAATCGTAATCCTACTCCTAATCGTAATCGAGTTTTTCAGCCAGGCGCCGCGCCATCGCGGACTTATCGCTTTCGTGTGTTTCGTGTGTTTGGTAGTTAATCTCATTCAAGGATCACGAATGGACATCGACTGGCGGCCGCTCGTGGAGGTCATCTCACAGCGCGAGCGGTTCATCATCACCAGCCACGTGCGGGCCGACTGCGACGCCATCGGCAGTGAGGTCGCGCTCGCCCAGATCCTCGAGCAGCTCGGCAAGACGGCCGTCATTGTCAACAGCGACGAGGTCCCCGAGCACATCGCGTTCATGGACCCCGACAACCGCATCGGCGTGCTCCACTCGACGGTGCCGCTGGAGGCGTTGCGCGGGTTCGACGCACTGGTCGTCGTCGACACCGGCGCTTGGATGCAACTGGGCGCCATGGCGGACGTGATCCGAGAGTTCCGCGGCGTGCGCATCCTCATCGACCATCATGTGAGCGAAGACGATCTCGGCGCCATCGTCTTCAAGGACAATCACGCCGAGGCTACCGGGCGACTGATTCTGCAGTTGGCCGAGGCGCTGGGCGTCGAAATCACCCCCAAAATTGCATCGCCCCTGTTTACGGCCATCGCGACCGACACCGGCTGGTTCCGGTTCTCGTCGGTCACGGCCGACACGTTCACCGCCCTCTCGAAGCTCACCGCCGCCGGCGCCTCGCCCGTCGCCACCTTCTCGCAGCTCTTCGAGCAGCACAGCCTGCCGCGGCTCCATCTCCGCGGGCGCATTCTGGAGCATGTGA
>DASVCM010000783.1:0-4042 GCA_036381635.1 Lacipirellula sp. | reverse complement strand
ATCGAGCTCGGCCGAATTCGGTCCGCGGTAATGGTTGTAGATGGCCGAGCGATACTCGCCGTTCGCCCAGGCGAAGCTCGGCGGGTCGCTCAGATTCCAGGTCGACGTTGCGGCGCAGGACGCGTCGGTGAGCGGGGCCGCGGCTGCGAACCCGTACATCAGCCGCGGGTCGGCCGCGCTCCGCGGCGTCAGCGGCGGAACCGCTTCGCCGAGGGTGCATTCGGCGGCCAGCACCGTGCGGCTGGCGCCATCGGTAATCTTGCGGAGCGGCGTTGCGGAGTTGATGTAGAACAGCCCGTCGGCGTCGAAGGGCGTGCCGCCGCCGGCGCCGGAGCCGCCGCACAGGGCGTAGTTGGTCGGTCCGAAGGCTTCGCTGACCCGCTCGTTGCGGTCGCTGGGGCAGAGCAGCAGTGGGATGATCGTCCGTACGCCCTCGCGATTCTGTGCAAAGATGCTGAAGTCGCGGGCGTACAGCGGCACGCTGGTATCGACCGAGGCGAGCGTGGTCGCCTGCTCCATGTACGGCAATGCGTAGGCGATCGCCGACCACCGGTAGAACGTATGGGGAGTCTGCGGCTCGGCGGGATACTCGCGCGCCTCGGCGCCTGGCGGCAGATGGCCGCGCGCCGATTCGTAATGCTGGCAAGCGAGTGCGAGTTGGCGGAGCCGGTTGAGACAATCGTTCCGCCGCGTCGCTTCCCGCGCCGCTTGAACAGCGGGAAGCAATAACGCTGAGACGACGCCGATGATTGCCATCACCACCAGCAGCTCGACGGGCGAAAATGCACGGCGGCGATGTTCCCTTCGAGCGGTCATAGCTTCGCGGCTGCGGAGGCCGGCTGTTCGCTCCCGAAAATCGGATCCGCCATCAACAGTTCTAGCAGGCGTTGCGCCGCCTTCCGGCCAATACACCGACAACGAGAATCATGGCCCCGGAAAGACCCGTGACGGGCTCGGGCACGCTCGCCGCGGAAGGCGTCGGCGGGGAGTATAACGCGAGGCCGGTTGGCTGGAACGCGCCGATAACGCCCTGGTTTCCGATACTGCGCTGCCAGGCGAGGAAGTCGGCGCCGTCGCTGTCGCCATCGCCGTCGGCGTCTCCTGAGGCCGCCGTGCCAAAGGCCGTTCCCCAAACGGCAAGATCAGCCTCCTCAACCGCGGCGTCACGGTCGAAATCGCCGACAAGGAAGTTCGTCGCGGCGCCGGTTTCCACATCGTATTTGAAGATGGCGCCGGGGAATAGAAATGAGCCGTAGATCGGGTCGCTCGGGTTATTGTTCCCAAGACTGCTGATCAGGAGGCTTTCGGCATCGTCCTCTTCGAGGACCAGCAGGCCGGAGGGATACGGCACGTTCATTCCAAGTTGCGCGCCGGCGCCCGCGACGCCCCCGGTCACGGGATACTTAACGATGTTCTGACCAAACAGGCCGGCAACGTGCAGATCGCCGTCGGAGTCGAACGCCAATCCGTTCGGCCCAAAAAGAATCGGCGTCATCCCCGCGCCAATTCCGGACGCGAACTCCACGAGGCCGCCCGCGCCGTCGTGCTTCAGCACCGAACCGACGCCCTGGACGTTGAAGTTGCTCACATAGAGCTCGCCATTCTCGATGGCGATGCCGGTGCGGCCGGTCATCGAGGAGCCGGCGCCGATGGTTTGCAGCAAGGCGCCGGCGGCGTCGTATTGAAAGACGCGGCTGCCGTCGAACTGCCCGATCTCGGAGACGAAGAGCGAATCGGTCTGCGGATCATACGCGATTCCGCCCGGGCCGATCAGCCCGCCGACGAACTCCGTCGCCTCTCCGGTCTGCGGATCGATCTTCAGGACGTTGGTCTGTGAGTTCGACACATAGATGAAGCCGCCGGGCCCGATGGTAATGCCGGTCGGCTCGTCGAGGAGCGGGCTTTCGGAAACGACTCGCAGCAGCGCTCCGCTCGCGGGGTCGAACGCGAGAATGCGGTTGGTGGCGCGGTCGGAAACCAGCAGTTCATTGGCAGATGCAGGGGCGTATAGAGCAATCAAGGAACCCAGCGCCGTGACAACGCAGAGCACGCGCACTGTTCTCACCTCAGTCAACATGATGTCCCCTCGAGAGTTAGCGGCCGCTTCGGACTGGCAAAGGCGGGACCCGCCGTCGCTGCGGCGGGCGGTGGTCGATATGGCGTTCGAATCCTGGCGCTTCATGCGCTCGATAATCGCCGCCATGCGTAGACGCCAAACTAGCAGACGCCGGGGCCAGAATCAAATTAGCCCCTGCGTTCGTATCGGGTCGATTTCGTCACCCCGAGGTCTGCCGAGGGGTCCGGCATGTAGACTCGCGGCCGGCGTCGCGGCCTGACTACCGGAGCTGAAAGAGAAAGCGGCCCCTAACTTGCGCTAGGGACCGCTTCGAGAGGGGGACCGGACTCAACACGCGCGTCTGAATGCACTACTTAGCTTTCCTTATCGCACCGCCAGTTGCTGCCCTCCGAAACCCTCGGCCGTCGGCAGGGTGGCGAGCACCTGGAGCTGGCGCAGGGTCTTCACTGCGGCCACCCGGCTGGCGTGGTCGAGCGTCGTATCGCTCGCGACGCGAGCCCGCAGGACGCCGGCCTCGGTGGCCAGTGCTCTTCGGTAGGCGTCGGCCGTGACATCGTCAGGCGACCAATTGCGAAGGATCGATTCGATTGTCGTCATCGAGCCGGCAAACTTTTCGTTCTTCAGCGCCGCCGGCCACTGCGGCGCGCCGCGCTGGGCGGTTTGCAACAGTCGTAGCGCCGCAATCTCCTCTGCCGCCGATTCGAGTTGTTGCCGCTCGCGGTTTACTTCTGCCTTTTGCTGCAGGTACTCAACCCGCATCCGCTTGGTCTGATACCAGTGCTCCATCCGCCGGTAGTGGAGGTCGTCGGCAGCCGCCGCGACCTGGACCCACGTGGCAGCCGCTTCGGCCTCGTCGCGGAGGAAGGCGCCTTGGGCCCGGACGAGTTCGGACGCGCCGGACAGGTGATCCCCCAAGACCGTGCTGTGATGCCGCATGGAAATGAGTTGGGCGGCGGCAGGCGTGGCGAGCATTCCGACAACGAGCAGAAGAACGGAAGTCGAGACGGCGGTGTGGATGAGACGTGACATGGCTAGGTCCCCTTATTTTCCTTGTCGCGGCGGCAGGCGTTGTCTCGCGACTTCGGACGGATTGGATGCATGCGCCGCGCCATTCTTAGAGGCCGCCTGGCGGCAGAAGCGCCACCGCCCGATAAGGCCATGTGCGATATGGATTTAAGGCGTCTGGGTTCATACAGCTCACCGCAAACCTGAGGGAGCGGGCCACGACAGGTGAATCACTCTGATGACGCCCGGTATGCAAATGAGATTGAGTAGCGTGGATTTACTTGTCGGCGCAGGTTCGCGGCGCCGAGACGGCGCCGGCTAACACCGGCTCGGACGGCTCACAAGTGGCCGCGGCGGCTGGGATTGCCCAATCTCTAGATCTTCGCTAGCATCCGCCGACTTTTCGCGACGTCTTGTCCTACACGGCTGTGCCGTATGGAAGCCCTTACCCAACGCTGCTTGTGCGTCATTGCAGTTTGTGCGGCAGTTCTTTGCGCTGGGACAGCGCGCGCTCAGCTCCTGGAATTCGCCGGCGCTGAATGGCGTGGGCGGATCGATCAGCCCACGTCCGACAACATGTGGACCGTCGGCGACACCAACGGCAATGGGATCGTCGATGAAGGCGAGACGTTCGGCACGCGCGTGAACATCGCCGAGGTGCTTCTGGAAGAGCCGGGTAACTCGTTCGCGATGCTTGCGCCGGTCTTTCTGCAGCCGCCCATTGAACTGATGTTCGGCTTCATTGACGTGGTGGATGCTCAAAGCGGTCCCTTCCGACCAAATGGCTATGCGAACGATATCAATGCTGACGGCCAATACGGGTACGACGGCTTTGATACGGACGACCCGGGCCGTGAGCCGGACCTCATTTTCTTCCCCAATCCTGCGGGAGACCTAGACGATCTTGTTCGCCTGCCGTCGCCATTTCAGTCTTTGGGACGCGACGCCTACGCCCGTTAT
>DASVCM010000782.1:0-3050 GCA_036381635.1 Lacipirellula sp. | reverse complement strand
CAGGCGCTCGTTAGTAGTGCTATATCTTTTGGTCCGATTTGACAAGGATGTTTCTTTTTGAGCCGCTAAGTTTGTGGCGAGTGAATCCTTTTGAGAAAACTGTGGGCTTGACCTGCGACAGTCGACGCGCGTTGGCTGCTTGCGGACAATGGGTCGCAGCGGTGCGGCACGATCTTTGCCCAGCCGACTGCGCGGCTGACGTCGAGTCCCCCCGAAAGGGGAATTGGGCCGACGCGCGACGCCGGCAGGAAAAAAATAAGAAAAAAAGGTCAAATTATCGTTAAGGAGACGAGGATCGCATGCCCACGAGTGTTGCCACCGCTGAATTTCTAACCATCGTCTCCGGGCTGCCCCGTTCCGGCACGTCAATGATGATGCGAATGCTCGAGTCCGGCGGAATGCCGGTCTTGACCGACAACATTCGCACGGCCGACGACGACAATCCCAATGGCTACTATGAGTTCGAGGCCGTCAAGCAGACCAAGGAGGACGGAAGCTGGCTCGAGGGAAGCGACGGCAAAGCGGTCAAGATGGTGTACAGGCTGCTATACGATCTCCCAGCGGACCGCACCTATAAGGTCCTCTTCATGCGGCGTAAGCTGGAAGAGGTGCTCGCCTCGCAACGCGTCATGCTCGAGCGCCACGGCGCCGCCGACGGCGTTAGCGAAGAGCAAATGGCCGCGCTGTTTCGCAGCGAGATTGACGGCTTTTACAAGTGGGTCGCGAAGCAGCCGCACATCGAGCTGATCGACGTCGATTACAACCGCATGCAGGCCAGTCCCAAGGCCGAAGCCGCCCGGGTGAACCAATTTCTCGGGGGCTCGCTCGACGAACTGGCGATGATCGCGGTGGTCGATCAATCGCTGTACCGCAATCGGAAGTAGGGGCTACCGCCGGAAGGGCCGGGCGGAGAGTGGCATGGCCTTGAAGGTCTGCCGACGTGGCCATGAGCTCCGCGGATTCGCATGCCCACGCGGACGAGGGCATGCGACCCCGCCGGTGGCGTTTATCGCGTTACGGGCCCGACCGAACTGGGGAATTGCAACGCTGCTCCGCGAACCGCGGCGGGCTCCATTTCGCTGTCAACACGCGGCGACGTGTTCGTCTGCCGAACCTGGGCTTCGGCATTGGCGGGCCGCACCGAGCTTGGCATCGCCAACCTCGGCCCGGCCGCTGTGCGCTGCGCCGCATTCACCGACGGCACAGGCTGCAAGGGCCGAACGTGTTGCGAAACTTTCGGCGCTGCGGCGCCAGCGCCCTGCACTGAAGTGGGCATCCGCAGGGAGACGCTCGGCGCTCTTGCATTCGCCGGCGCGGCAGCCTGCCGCGGGCGTTCGATCCGCTGCGACGCCGCGCTAACCGAGCCGGGCAATTGCAACGTCGGTTCTTGGTTCGGCCGCGCGCCTGACCGTACCGCTTGCCGCGGCGGAGATTGGACCGCTTCCGGCGGAGCTGCCACCGACTTTGGCATCACTAGCGACGGACCTTCGTTGACAATCGAGTGCTGAGGCGGCGCCGCTGGAACAACCTCGCGCTGCCGGGCGACCGCCGCTGGCTGCCGGAGCGCCGGCGATTCCGCCCGCGGAGTTTCGGTCCTGGGCCTGGGCGCGGCCGGCGTTTCTGCCATCGGCTCGGCCGCGAGCGGCGCTTCGATATTCGGCGTTTTGACGGGCTCTGGCCGCATGGCCGTGCGCGTCGGTTCCGGCAGCATCGATTGCGGCATCTCAAGGCTCGGCGCGGCCATGGGGACGGGCGCCACGGCAATCGGCTCCGGCACAATCACGGGCGGCTCTTGAGCCATCTCCATCGGCACCGGGGCCGGCCGGGGCGCCTCGATCGGCGCCGGCGCCATTACCGGCGCCGCGGCGATGGGCGCTTCCACCGCCGGCGCGGGCTCCGCCGCGGGCGTGGTCGCCGGCGCCGGCGTGACGGGCAAATTCGCGTAGGCATCCTGCGCCTGGAGCGATTCGGGCATCTGAATCGACGGCAGCGGCTGCGACCGCGGCGCCTCGGCAAGCGGGGAGCCTGTCGGGGGGACAATGGCCTGCGGCGGATTGCCCTGCGGCTGCGGTTGCGCCGGCGCCGGGGCTGGTTCGGCTGGCGCCGGCTGCGCTGGTTGCGGCGGTGCTGGCTGAACTGGTTGCGGCTGCGCGGGCGTCACCGGCGCGACCGCCTCAGGCAGTTGAATTTCCGCCGGCGGCAACCGCGACGGCAGGGTGTCGCTGGCGTCGCCGGCGATTTCCACCAGCCGGTTCTCCAGCAGTGAACCGGTCACTTCCGCCAGCCGCGCCAACGCGCTATTGTAATCCGCCAGCAGCGCGTTCTTGGTGAACGACGCGTCAGTCATGTTGCGCAGATTGTTGAGGTACATCTCCAGCGCGAAGATCGTCGTCACCCCCGGCGGAGGGTTCTCGAACGTCGCCCGGGCGCCTTCGCTCCACTGGTTCAAGGCGCGCTCGCGATTGGCGGCAATTTCAAGCTGCTGGTAGATCCAGTTCAGCCGGCGATAGGCGTCGACTACTTCGTAGGAGGCCTGGTGGGCCGTCTGCTCGAGCATCGCCCGTTCGCGCGAGATGCGAAGCTGGGCGGCCTGCAACTCGGCCCGGCCTTGCCGCCGGCCGAGTGGAATCTGGAAGAACACGCCCATCTGCCAGCTCTCGAAGTCGTTCGTATCCTTGCTCTCGAACGATTGATCGAGATCCTCGCCCAGGCCGTTGGTCTGCCAGAAGCCATTGAGGTCCAACTGCGGCTGGAGGTTGTTTTCGGCCAGCAAGCGTTCCTGCGAGGCGATGTATACCGCCAGGCGTTGCCGCAGCACATCGGGCCGCGAGTTGATCGCCCGCTGGACGGCGCATGGCAGCGTCTCGGTCGGGCGGGTCGTCGTCGGCACGGCCAAAAGCACAATGTCACGGCAATCGTTCGGCGGCAGGCCCATCAGGTTGCGAAGCACGAGCTGCTGCTCGGCAATCGCCGACAGCGTTTCGAGCCGCCGCTGCTCGAACAGGTACAGGTCCGACTGCGCCCGAGCGACTTCCGACTCCGTGCCGACC
>DASVCM010000781.1:0-9364 GCA_036381635.1 Lacipirellula sp. | reverse complement strand
TCGTAGACGATCAGCTGCGTGTAGTGGGCCCCGGCGCGGATGTTCACGCCCAGGTCGATCCGCCACAGCCGCGTACCGTCGCTCTGATAGGCGTCGACGTAAACGTTGCCCGTGTAGCCGGACTGCGAGTTGTCGCGCGAGTTCGACGGGTCCCACTTGACGATGTACTCGTACTCGCCGTCGCCGTCGAGATCGCCGACGCTCAGATCGTTCGCGCTGTACGTGTAGCCGTCGCCCAGCGGCGTCGTCCCGCTCGGCGGGACATCCAGCGGCACGCTCAGGAATTGCTGAACCGCGGCGTTGGCCGCAAGCGTGAAGGCGCCGCCCGACGCCAGTTCGACGCCGGCGATGATCGGGCGAATGAAGTATTCGTTCTCAACGGCGAAGTTCGCGCCGCCGTCGATGAAGTCGGTCGTCTGGACCAGCGGCGCCGCGTTAAGCTTCACCGGCGCCCCGCTGCCGGCTGAGCGGTAGAGGTTGAACGCCACGTCGGCCGGGTCCGTGCCGAGCATCCGCCAGCCGACGTACGCCTGCGACGCCGTGCGGCGGACGGCCACGACGCCGCGGTCCAGAAACTCCATCTGCCGCCCTTGGGCGTGCAGAGCGGACTGCACCTCGTCGCCGCGGCCTTCAACCTGGCTTAGAGGGAAAGCCATATTGTCGCCAGCCATGAGCTGCCGCGGTTCGAGCAACTCGAACCGCGGCAATCGGCGCCCGGCGTTGGGGTGTCGGTTCATAGCAGCGGCAACTTGGGCTCCTAACGGCGGCGGCCATGCACGACCATTACTCCGCCGCACATCGCAAGCAGAAGTACCGTCGCGGGCTCTGGAATCGGCGTGTACTCGATTGTCAATGCCGGATGCGTCAGAGGATCGGCATTCTCCTTCGAGCCGAAGCCGAAGCCGCGGTCCGTGCCGTCATCGTTGCTGAGGATGAAGGTGGCCAGGCCGCCGTCGGCGAACCGCGACTGCAGGAACCCAGACAGCGGAGCGCCGGTAACGGTAACCTCCGTGGCGCCGCCGTTCAAAGTTTCCGAGATGCCCGCGCCGCCGTCGTCCAGATCGGTAACGCCCGTGAGCGTCGTGACGTCCTCGGTTCCTTTCTGGTCGGGCACGAACGTGGCTTCATCCCAGTTCTGCGGCGTGTTGCCGGCGTCGTTGTTGAGGCCGTACAAGGCAAAGCGGCCGTTGGTGATTGTGTCGTTCCGCGAGGCGCCGGAGACCTTGGTGAGCACGAGTGTGGCGGCGTCGATCGTGGCGCCGGCGGGAATCGCGCTCAGATCAAATCGCAGGTAGCCGCGGAAGTCGACGTTCCCGCCGCGGACGTCGATAAAATCAAGCGCGCCGCGGGCCGTCGCGTCGCGAAGGTACGTGTCGGCATGGGCCGGCAGCGTCAGGGTGGCGGCGGACGAACTGGCAGCCGCGCCTGCGAGTAGCCCGGCCATCGCTGCGGTGAGAAGAATGTGCGTTCGCTTCATGAGATCGACCTCGGGGTGAAAAATCAGGGGTGACGAGATGAGCCGATTAATTATGTTCAGGCCGAACCACGGCGACGAGCACAGCCCCCAGCCGCTCGCCGCCGTGGACGACCCTCAGAGGGTCACATGGTACGACGGCCAGTCAACAAGCAGACGGCCAGCGAGCCGAGCGTGAGCAGCGCGGCAGACGCCGGCTCCGGCACAGCGGCCGCACTCACCTGGATCGGCGGCGTGCCGGCGCCCAGGTTGCGCTGCCAAACGAGGAAATCGGCGCCGTCCGAATCGCCGTCAGCGTCCGCGTCAGAACCGGCGCCGCCGAAGTCGCCGCGCCATTGCGCCAGATCGGCCGCGTCGACAACGCCATTGCCGTCGAAATCCCCCGGGATCGGCGTCGCCGCCTGCGTGGTGACTTGCAGCAGGCCCGTTCCCGTGAGGTAGTTTCGCTCAAACGTGGCGCCGGAGCCGATGGCCCCGTACGTACCTACGGCCTCGGACACGCCATTGAAGAACAAGGAGTCGATCGTATCGGCGCCGGCGAAGCTCAAGTTAAGCATCGCGCCGGTGAGCAAATAGACGTCCGCCGTATCGGAGAGGTAGGCGGCGTCAATGCTCAGGGTTCCCGCCTCAACGGTGGTGTCGCCGGTATAACTCTTGGCGCCGGTGAGCGTCAGCGTGCCGGAGCCGACTTTCACGAGCGACGAGATCGCAGGCCGGTCAGGCTCAGCAGCCGTGTTGTTGCCGCCCGGATCGGTGATGTTGCCGGCGATATTCGAGTTGGTATTCAGATGGCCGATCTCCCAGACTGTGTCCGCACGGGTTCCCGAACCGCCGACAAATCCGGACAGGTTGCTGTTGGCGTCGACGTGAATCTCGCCGAAGCTGAAGGTGATCGAACCCGAGGCGCTTTGGCGATTGGCCAGCGTGGCGTTCGCGAGATTGACCACCGCGCCACTGAAATCATCGCCGCCGTTGAGGTGATTGGTCCGGACGGTCATGCCGACCAGGCCCGCGGGTCCCGTGATATTCAGCGTGCCGGTGAAACCCTCCACGGAGTCGAGCGACCACCACTTGCCGTCCGGGTCGGTGTCCTCGAGCGGATCGCCAGAAGTGGAGGTCAGGTTCAGCGTGCCGCCGCCGGAAAGATCTGGCAGGCTAAACGTGTTGCCCGAGCCTACGCCGGCATTGGCTTGAATGGTGTTCGTGCCGCTGGTGGTTAACGCGGAATTGTTGAACCCGCCGCCCGCCGTGCTGACGACCGTCACGCCGTTCAATTGCAGCGGCCCGGCGCCAAGCGCCCCCGCGCTGCTGCCCACGTTGACGGTTCCACTCCCGGAAAGCGAGGCGGGGCCGGTAAAGCTGTTGTTGGTGGTGATCGTCAAATCGCCGCTACCCGTTTTCGTCAGCCCCGTCGTGCCGTCGATCGAGCCGGCGCCTTGAATCGTGTAGGCGTTGGCCGTGTTGTTGATAACCACCGAAGTCGGCTGCACCGTCTCTTGCAAATCGACGACGTAGCTCGTCGCCGTGTCGTCGAACGTGACGCTATCGAGCTGGAAGAACGTATCCGTCGAAGAAGTGCTTTGATTGAGCCAATTCGAAGTGGTCTGCACATCCCAGAACGTCGGATTCGTCGGGTGATTGCCGCGCCACTTCAGGTTGGCGCCCGCATTCGTCGCGGTCGCCGTGAACTGCAGATTATTTCCGCTGATGAATGGAACCGGATCGGCGCCGCGACCGGGCCAGTCGACGGCGATGTTCGAGGCGCTGCCGGAAAAGCCGCCGGCCGAAGTGATCACGGTATACGTGCCGGACGTGGGCGCCGTCGCGAGGAAATTCGGCGCGATCGTGCCGCTGGAGAGCGTTGTCGTCCCCGAGACGCTAATCAAGTCGTTTCCGGCATTGGGATCAGTCGTCATGTCATATGTAATCACGCCGCCGCCTAGCGTCAGGTTTCCGTTGACGTTCATCGCGCCGCCGATCGGGTTGATCGTCAGCGAGCCGCTGCCGCCCGAATTCAGCGTGACCGTATCGGCAGGCCGCAGGAACCCTTCATCGTGGTTGTAATTGCCGGCGATCGTGCCGGCGCCGACGACTTGCTGCATGGCCGCCGTCGAATAGACTCCGGCCGTGTAACCGGAGACGTCCAGCGTGGCGCCGGATTGAATGTCGACGGTCGCCAGGTTGTTCGCAGCAATGCCGCCCGGAATGGCCGCGCTGTTGGCCAGCGCCAACGTTCCGGCCGAGACGGTCGTGATGCCGCCCCGTCTGCCCGGATTGCCATTGGCCGTCGGCTGATACGTCAACGTCCCGGAAAGCGTGAGCGTGCCGGCGCCGACTTTGGTCAAGTTCAGGCTGCCGTCCGGATCGGGGGGCGAGGTATGGTCAATCGTCCCTGCGAATTCGGTGTCGGTGTTGAGGGCGCCAATCACATACGTGGCCATAGTTCCTCCGCCCTGGCCGCCGCCGGAGAGAACCGCGGTCGGCGTTCCGGCTAGCGAACCGAAATTCACCGTGTTGCCGCCGGAGTTGGTGCGGGTGAACGCCAGGACGTTGTCCAGCGTGACCGCGGAATTCTGAAAGCTGGCCCCCGTGTTGAACGAGCCGCCGTTGGGGCGCATGCGGAACACGCTGCTTGTGCCGGAGCCGGTGACGTTGACCGTCGCCGCGCTGCCGGTGACAGCCCAATTGTCGTCGGCCGAGAGCGTCGAGCTCTCCGGCACGATGATGTTCAAGTGGGCGCCTCCCACCGAGAGGTTGCCGATGCTGGCACTGGCGCGAATGGTGGCCGTGTCGCCGGCGGCAACGACGATCGAATGGACCGAGCCGTTCACCGCCACGTTGCGCAGCGCCTGATTGGTATCAAGCGTCGCGCCGTTGGCGATGGTAATGGTCTGGCCGGTCAAAGCTGAACGAACCCTTAGCGTGCCGGCGTTGATGTTGATGCCGCCGGTGATCGAGTTGGCGCTGCCGATCAGCGTCAGCACGCCGGCGCCCGCTTTCGTGAGGCCCGCGGTTCCAGCAAGATTCGGCCGGATGATCGCGTCGTCGATGAATTCCGGCGTCGCATCGCCGAGGGTTGCCGTATCGAGGGGACCCAGCGGGTGGACGGTGATGTTGGGCGTGCCGCCGGCCAGCGTCAGCGTCTCGGATGACGTATTGGCGTAAACTTCCCACCCGCCGGGCGTGGCGGCGGTCGTATCGCCAAAAATCAGATTGCCGATCGTCCGCGACGAGTCGAGGCCGACCGAGTTCCGGTAGAAGCCGGGGAAGTTGGCGTTCACCACCGTGGGGTCGAGATCGACCATGCTGAAGTCGGCCGTGCTGCCGGTGCCGTCGGCGATAATGCCGCCGCTCCAATTGGCCGCATTGCCCCATTGGCCGTCGCCAGTCGATTCGATCCACGTCCCATTGGCGGCCAGCGCGGCTGAGCTAAATGCGAGAAGCACCGTCCATGTTGTGGTCGTGAGTACCAATCGCTTCGCGGAGAAGTCTAACGAACGCATTTCTTGATGTCCTTTCGAGAAGAGCCAGGAAGTCTGCCTGGTGAATCAACAAGGTGCTCGTTTTCGGAATTGCGTCCCCATGCGAGTCACGCCTTATCTGGGCAACTCATAAACGTCCTCCGAATCGCGGCTGGCCATGCGGCGCAGAATGGCGACGTCAGTGTCGTCGCGCACGAAGAACGCCGAACCGTCGCTCATTCCAAGATGGCAGCCGCCCGGGTGTTCGCTCCCCAAGCTCGTCTCGGTGAGCGGAACGTAGTTCTTTCCTGGGAGCATCGAGCCGTCTGGCTCGAGATAAGGTTCTTGCTTGATGGGCCAGCGCAGATTCTTCGCGTTATAAACCACGCCGTGGGAGCCAAAGTCGCCGGAGGTGTTCTTGCTGGTGCTGCCGACGATCCAAGGTTCTTGAGGCCCGGCGTCCCACGACATTTCGCCGAACATCATCGTCTGGCTCGTGCCATCGGCGATCTTTCCGAAAGGCAGTTTGCTAACCGGAAAAATCACGCCGTTGATGGCCGTGCCGCCGGAGCCGCCGTCGCTGTTCGATCGGGCTGCGCAGGCCCATTGGGTGTACGTGATCTCTGGCCAGTCAAGAGAGCCTCCTCCGCCCTTGCCGCTGGAACTGGGCGAGCACCATGGATCGACGGCCCCGTCGCGATTGGGGCCGGGCCGCGCTCCCATGATGCCCACGTAGTGGCATTGCAGGCTGTTCTCTTCGCTTGTACCGGTGTCGCGTACGTTCATGAAAGTCAGTTGAGTCTCCTTGCTGCTCGGGCAACGCAAGAAGGGGAGCGGCGTGCGAAATGCGACGGCGTTCGAGGAGTCTCGCCAATGGGCGTCCGGGTCCACAAGATTCAGAAGATTCTGTTGCTCCATATACGGGAGCAGCCGCGCCTGGCTACTCAAGGCGCCTTTCCAGCTAGTGCCGTCATACGTCACGTCGCCGTGCGAGGGGAGCTTCTTCAGAGCCGCCTCGTAGTTGTGAGCCGCCAGCACTAACTGCCGTAGTTGATTAATACAATCCGCTCGCCGCGCCGATTCACGCGCTGCTTGAACCGCCGGCAGCAGTAGTGCGACGAGGACGCCGATGATCGCGATGACCACGAGGAGTTCGACAAGCGTGAATCCGCGCGCCGCGCCGGCCGCCTGGCAGCGATTCTTCGATTGCCTCCTAGATGCACTTCTCACATCCATTTCTCGCTTCTCCCGTGACTGGCGATCGATTGTTCTGACTCGCCGCTCATGATCGATTCAATGGCGGTCCTTCGCCTTTTGCATTGTGGCGCCGCTCTCGGCGGAAACCCGATGATCAAATGAACCGGCTTAGGTGAATGACGAACCCTGCCGTCGCCGGTGCGATTAGCGTCGTTAGGATTTGAAAAGGAACTGTTGGAACCAGGTTGAAAAGAATGCCTGCCATCACGCCGGCGCATAGGCGCCGCCGGCGCGATAAACTCCACGAACCATTTAAGCCGACTTAGCGAGCCGCGTTACGGGCGATTCGCGCTGGGGGCAAAGTTTGCAAAGAAACGGGCTTCGCATGCAAAAATCGGCACGGAATAGCGTTGTGCAACTGTGCCGCCGTGGCTGCGATACTGCAGTTAGTTAGGCTGTACTTTCCACGCGGAGGAGTTTTTCTGTAACGCCAGACGCGTCGCGTGCTTAAATACCTTGAGCGCTTATCACTTCGCGCCAAAGGTCTCGTTCTCTTCCTATCCCTCACCCGATGGATCTCGGCGCCGTGGATGAAATGCAGCCGTTTGGAGCCGTTGAACATGAGGCGTCGGCGCGAGACGCCGGCTCGAAGTTCATCGAGCTGCTTGGCGCCCATGAGCGCAACCTGTTCGGCTACATCTTCTCGATGACCGGCAACTGGGACGACTCGCAGGAAATTATGCAGCGGCTGCGGATCCGCGTCTGGGAGCAGTTCAGTCAGTACGATCCGTCGCGGCCGTTTGGCGCCTGGGCGCGGGCAATCGCCTATTACCTGGTCCTGGCGTTTCGCAAGGAGAAGTCGCGGCAGCGGGAATACTTTACCGAGCGGGTCATTCAGCTCCTGGACGAAGCGTATGCATCGGAGGGAGAGGAAATCTCGGCGTCGCGCGAGCTGCTGGTGGATTGCCTCGGCAAACTTCCCAGCGATAAGCAGAAGCTGGTGACCGAGTACTACGCCGGCGGCGGGGTCGAAGCGCTGGCCGCTTCGCTGGGAAAGACCGCCAACTCGCTCCGCCAGGCGGTGCTCCGCATTCGGCGGATGCTTTTGGATTGCGTACAACGGAGCGCCAGTTCCTCGCCATGAGGCGTCGACAGATTGACTATGGATCGCAGTGCACTAACCCTTGAGTTGATCGAGCTGGCCAGCGCCTACCAGACCGGCGGGGCCACCGACGACGAGCGCGCCCGCCTCGAACGGCTGCTGGAGGACAGTGCGGAAGCGCGGGCGATCTATCTGCGCATTGCCGACGATACCGTCACGCTGAACGACGTGCGCCTTGGCAGCCCGTTGAAGGGCGCCAGCGCTGACGAAGCTGGCGATGCTTGTGCGGTCGCGCTTGACCGGAGCTTTGAGCCTCGGCGGCGCCGATGGACGCTTTCACTGGGTCTCGCTGCAGCCTCTCTCGCCCTTTGCGGCGTATGGGTAGCGATGCGAGGCGCTACGAGCCCGCCACAAGCGACTGCAGAAGAGCCCAAGGACTCCTTCGCCCGGATACTCAACATCTCAAACGTTGATTGGGCCGGCGGCAGCGCCGTGTACGGCGAATGGGATCGACTCGGCAAAAATGACGCGATCAAGATCGACCGCGGGCGGATCGAAATCCTCTACGACAACGGCGTGCAGTTTTTGGTGCAGGGCCCGGCCGATCTCACGTTCGTCGGCGAACGGCGCGTAGCAGCGACCTCCGGCAAGCTGGTCGCACGGGTTTCGCCGGAGGCCATCGGCTTTAAGATCACAACGCCACATGCCGTCGTGATCGACCGGGGCACGGCGTTCGGCGTCACGGTCGAGCCGGAGCGGCAGACCGATGTGGTCGTGTACGAAGGAATGGTCGACCTGGCCGTGGGCGAAGCCGAATCAATGCACGGCCAGCGGCTGGCCGCCGGCGAAGCGCTGCGCATCGGCAGCGACGGGACCATGGGCCGCATCGCTTCGGTGGCGAGCGATCTGTTTTTGCCGCCGCCGACGCTCGGCGACTTCACGCCGCTCAATGGCCGGCTGATTGCGTCGGTGGCCGATAATCTGCCGTCGTCCGAGACGACGAAATACTACCGGGTGATCGGGCAGGGCTTCCGGGAGGACTGCCAGGCGTTCGTCGACCGGCATCATCAGTGGAACGGCGTGGACGACCGCGGCCTTCCGCCATTTCTGGCCAACTGCGATTACGTGATGACCTTCAACGATGACAAGGTTAACGCGGAACTACAGATCGCCGTCATGTTGACGCGCCCCGCCCGTTTGTATGTGTTGATCGATAACCGCGTTGCCAAGCCGAGCTGGCTGACAGACGATTTTGTTGATACGGGCTGGGACGTCGGCATCGACGAAGGCTACGACGACGTGCCGACGGTCAAGACAGCCGTCGGCGCGGGACGGAGCATTGAGAATACATGCTCCGTTTGGAGGCGCGACGTGCTGTCGCCAGGCTCGATCGCGCTGGGTCCGCTGCGCGACGTCGCCGTGCAGTCCCACCCGCGGAGCATCAAGCAACTGATGTACGGCATCGCGGCCAGCGAACTGCCGCTTTCGGCCGCCACGCATGCGGCTCGCTCTGAGAACTGACGGCGCCGGCTCTGGCAGAAAAAAACAGGGGCTTACCGCCATACAGCGGAAAGCCCCCAAATGTCGGGCCGACAGGATTCGAACCTGCGACCTTTTGACCCCCAGTCAAACGCGCTACCAGGCTGCGCTACGGCCCGAACTGAACCTTATAGAATATCCGCGGCCGCCCCGCTTAGAAACCCCCGACGTATATAGCCCGGCCATCCTGGCCGGGCGAGTACAGACACGGTCTTGAAATGCGCAAGATCCTACCGAGCCAGGTCTCCGCAGGCGACTCGCCAAGGCGAGATGGCTCGGCTGTTTACGCTACACCTGCGACCGCAATAATCCGGCCAGCCATTCCACGACTTTCTCCAGCAGCGGCCGCCGCCGCCACTGGTCGATCGTAATTCGCCGGCACCGCTGCTTATCCCGCTGGAAGATTGCCGCCTGCTCGCTGGCAAACTCCTTGTCCAGCACGTTGAGGTTTGCTTCATCGTTCAGCCGGAATGAGCGGTTGTCGAAGTTCGTCGAGCCGACCGTCGTCCAGCAATCATCCACGACCATCACTTTGCAGTGGAACATTGTCGGCTGGTACTCGTAGATGGCGATATCCGCCTCCAGTAGCGG
>DASVCM010000780.1:0-4386 GCA_036381635.1 Lacipirellula sp. | reverse complement strand
GGGTTAGCCTGTTCGCGAGCATTCTCAATGCAAGTACCGGTCATTCGCGGCGTTATCGATCGTCGGATCCTGGTGAACTACCGCGTCGATCCGGCAGTTCTCGCCCGGGTATTGCCGCCGCCATTTCGGCCGAAAGTCGTGCGCGGCGTGGGAATGGTTGGCATCTGTCTGATCCGGCTGAAGAACGTGCGGCCGACCTTCCTGCCGGCGTGGGCCGGCCTGTCGTCCGAGAATGCGGCGCATCGCGCGGCGGTCGAATGGGACGACGAGCGCGGCGGCGTCCGCGAGGGGGTTTACATTCGCAGGCGCGACACCAGCCTGTGGCTGAACGCGGTCGTCGGCGGCAGGTTGTTTCCGGGCGTTCACCATCGCGCGGTGTTCGACGTGGTGGAGAGAGTTGATCGGTACGACATCGCCGTCCGCAGCGACGACGGCGGGGTCGAGATGCGAGTGCGAGGCGAACTTGCCGCACAGATTCCAGAGTCATCTGTTTTCGAGACGGCCGACGAAGCGTCGGCGTTTTTCGAGCGTGGCTCGCTGGGTTACTCCGACGGTTTTAAACCGTCGCGATACCAGGGGCTCGAACTCCGCTGCCAGACCTGGCGCGCCGAGCCGCTGGCCGTCGAGGAGGTGCGATCGAACTTCTTTGAGAATGAGTCGCTGTTCCCCAAGGGCTCGATTGCCTTTGATTGCGCGTTGCTGATGCGCGGCATCGAGCATGAGTGGCACGGCGCCTCGGAGCTCTGTTGCCCCGAAGCGCCCTGTAAGGGCTCCTGTTGAGACCTGTTCCGAGACGGCGGCGCCGTGAGAGGCTGTATCGGGTTTGCGGCTTTGACCAGGCCTTGTTGCGATATTTCTTGGTACGATGGCAGCGTCCCTGGTCTCGCATCGCTGAAGGCGCCCTAGCGCGTCACGCCCGTGGAACCGCCGGCTGAATCCAGTCCCGACGTCTTCTCCGTGTCGCGGAGGTTCGACATGGCCACGGTGCTGGTGGCGATGCTGGGCTACGCGGTGCTCTTTGCCGGCATGCTGCTCTTGGACGCCGGGCCAGGATTCATGGGAGTGCTGGCGTCGTTTTTCGCGTTCATCGCGGTCGCTCAGGCCATTGCCATTCGCTGGAACAATCCGCGTGAAGCGTCGATTCTGGGCGGCGCCTTGTTCTGGGCGGCCTGGATGGTGTGGTCGCTGTCGCGCTTCTGGTGGGGGCTGGACGTGTGCAGCCTGGGGGCAGGAGCGTTTTGCGGCGCGGCGCTTGGCATGATCTTCGGCTACATGGCCGGGGCCTTGGTGGGCGGCGTGTTCTTGGTTTCGCACTACTTGCGGCAGTCACAACTTCTTCATCGACGGACGAGTCAATCAGAGGCCTCGAAAGCTGACTCGCCTTGGGAGCAAGCCGCCGGCAATGTCGATCATGCGAGTGAGCGCGAACACCCGCGGCGCGGCTCATTTTGAGAATTGCGTCTCAACTTGAACTGCGTTCGTGTGCATCCAACAGCGCTGCGTGACATTCCATCTGCATGATTTCCGGGCAATACGCGTTTTCGGCACGGCTGCACCAGTCGGCACGGCGAATGCGAATGGCCGCATCACGGCAAATGCAAGGTGGAGTCAGCACGGCGCTCATTTGATCTCGCCAGCCGACTCCGAGCTCAATTCTTCAGCATTTGCCTCGTGTGCCTGCTCTCCCTGGAACTTGGAAGGATCTGCTGTCATGTGTCTAGTTGAATCTCAAATCACGGCCAACTCCGCCCCCGCGACCGACCCTGCTGTGCAGGCGTTCGCCGAGCGGATGCTGCGCTGTTACAACGATGCGGCCATCGCGCTGATGGTCTCGATCGGCCATCGCACGCGGCTATTCGACGCGCTTGCCGAGATGGACCCGGCCACGAGCCAGGAGCTCGCCGAGACGTGCGGTCTGAGCGAGCGCTATGTCCGCGAATGGCTCGGCGCGATGGCGACCGGCGGCATCGTCGAGCACAATCCGGGTTCGAATCGTTACTGGCTCCCCGCGGAACGGGCGGCCTTGCTCACCCGCGCGGCATCGCCGAACAACATGGCGGCCGTGGCCCAGTTCTTCGCCGTGCTGGGAGGCGCCGAGGACAAGGTGGTGGACGCATTCCGCCATGGCCGCGGCGTGCCGTATTCAGAATACCATCGGTTCCACGAGGTGATGGCCGAGGAGAGCGGCCAGACCGTCGTCGCCGCGCTGGACGAGCACATTCTGCCGTTGGTGCCGGGTTTAGAGGAGCGGCTGCAGCGCGGCATCGACGTCGTCGACGTCGGCTGCGGCCGCGGCAAGGCGCTTGTGCACCTGGCGAAGCGGTTCCCGCGCAGCCGATTCACGGGCGTCGATGTCAGCCGGGAGGCGACGACGGCAGCCATCGCCGAAGCGACCGAGCTTGGGCTGCAGAATCTCACGTTCCAGTGCGCCGATGCGGCGCGGTGGGACGCTCGCGAGGCGTTCGACCTGGTGCTGGCGTTCGACGCGATTCACGACCAGCCCGAGCCGGGACAGGTGCTGGAGAATATTCGCCGCGCGCTGCGGCCGGGCGGGCTGTTCCTGATGCAGGACATCGCCGCGGCGAGCTGCGTGCACGACAACATGAATCATCCCATGGGCGCGTTTCTGTACACGATTTCGTGCATGCACTGCATGAGCGTGTCGCTCGCCGGCGGCGGACCGGGGCTGGGCGCCGTGTGGGGCAAGGAGCTGGCGCTCGACATGCTTGCCGACGCGGGGTTCGACGATGTTCGCGTCGCGCAGTTGCCGCACGACATCATGAATTACTACTACCTGTGCACGCCCGGCGGCGAGACGCCGTCGATGCTCGCCGAGGGCGTGGGACACGCCTGAGAAGTTTGCAACGAACAGGGAGGGCGGGGCTGCCGACCCAGGCATCGGGCACCATGATTGATTAGGCGCTCCGCTCTCCCATTTTTATCGTTAAGGAACTTGTGCAGTGGAAGGGCGAGGCTCCTGCCGAGCCGTGCGCTGGTATACGCATCGCGGCTCGGCGGGAGCCTCGCACTTCCATCGATCTATTCTCTGACGCCGGTGGTGAACGGGACACCAGTGAATCGAGCTGCGTCATGCGACTCCCCAGGGGGGCGCAACGCCGGCGTCAGAGTTTTCTTTCTTAACCTCTTCATCTGCAGCCTGACAGCCAATTCTCCAATCTCGCCACAGCCGCTAGAATCGGTCGGGTCGCATGAGCTCGACGATCTACAGGCGTCACTGGCGCGTGGAAGAAGGGTGGCGAAATTTGGCTTCTCCTGGCGAACGGCTTTGGATCGCGCTCGACGCAGAGCGACCGCTGCAGGTGGCGGGCGTCGTGAATGCCTACTGCGCGCTGCTGGCGGAGCGGGCTGGTTTTCGGGCGCTCTATCTTTCCGGCGCCGGCGTGGCGAACGCGTCGTTTGGGCTGCCTGATTTGGGCGTTACGAACCTTGCCGAGGCGGCCGAGGACGCGCGACGCATCTGCGGCGCGACGGAGTTGCCGCTCTTGGTCGACGCCGACACGGGTTTTGGCTCGGCTCTGGGAATTCGCCGGACGGTTCGCGAACTCGAGCGGGCCGGCGCCGCGGGGCTGCATCTGGAAGATCAGGTCGCGAACAAGCGGTGCGGGCACCGGCCCGGCAAAGCGCTAGTGGACGTCGCGGAGATGGCCGACCGCGTGAAGGCGGCCGTCGATGCGCGCCTCGATCCGCGATTCGTCATCATGGCCCGCACGGATGCGGCGGCCGACGAAGGGCTCGCGGCTGCGATCGATCGGGCGAGCCGTTACGTCGAAGCCGGCGCCGACATGATCTTTGCCGAGGCGCTTACCCGGCTGGAAGACTACAACGAGTTCACCACAGCGGTGAAGGCGCCGGTGCTGGCGAATATCACGGAGTTCGGCAAGACGCCGCTGCTCACCACCGCCGAACTCGCCGACGCCGGCGTGCGGCTGGCGCTCTATCCGCTGTCGGCGTTCCGCGCGATGAGCAAAGCGGCGGAAGCGGTTTACTCGGCCATTCGTAGCGAAGGGACGCAGCGGGCGGTCGTCGGCCAGATGCAGACCCGCGACGAGCTGTACGAGGTGCTGGGTTACCACGCGTACGAGCAGTTGCTGGATAAGCTGTATCCGCCGAAGAAGTAAAGGTACGTCGTATGGCGGAGTCGAAGGTCGAGTCGGGCTTGCGCGGCGTGGTGGCTGGGACGACGGCGCTTTCGTCGGTAGGCGCCGAGGGGGACAGTCTCCGCTTCCGCGGCTACGACATCGAAAACCTCGTCGAGCATGCCTCGTTCGAGGAGGTAGCATATCTGTTGCTGTACGGCCATCTGCCGACGCAGGCAGAATTGGATGCGTACGTGAAGCGGCTGCGAGGGTTGCGCTCGCTGCCGGC
>DASVCM010000779.1:0-2349 GCA_036381635.1 Lacipirellula sp. | reverse complement strand
GCGATCCGCAACTTCATGACCGGCGCCGCATCGGTCGTGTTTCCGCTGGAACTGGAGGATATTGCGGCCAGTCCGGCCGTCACCTGGGTCGACGTGTTCGGCGGCGACGTTGAACTTCCGGGGACGACGGGTCTCTTCTCGCCCGGCGACTTTATTATTCCGATCGACGCCGACGGCCCCAGCTCGTCGCCGGGCGGTGAGCAGGCGCCCAATGCCATCAACGGTACGCTGGCGAAGTATCTCAACTTTGGCGAAGTGAACTCGGGGTTCATTATCACCCCATCGACGCCCGCCACCGTGGTGAAGAGTTTTCAGATCACCACGGCGAATGACGCCGCCGACCGCGATCCGACCGGCTGGCAGCTTTTCGGGACGAACGAGGCCGTCAACAGCGCCGCTCACAGCGACGGCACGGCGGAGTCGTGGACCCCGATCGGGTCGGGGACGCTCAATCTGCCCTTGGTGCGCGATACGCTTGGGCCGGTGGTAAACGTCGCCAACAACACGGCCTACAACTCGTACAAGATGATCTTCACGGGGGTGCGCAACGCGGGCGCAGCCAACTCGATGCAGATCGCCGAGGTGCAGTTCTTCGGCGACGGCGCCGCCGGCACGGCGCCGGAGATGCGGCTGGAGGCCGGCGATACGGGCGCCCTGCTGCTGTCGCTCACCGGTACGGATGGCCCCGGCAATGCGGCGAACAATCCGCCCGCCCTTGGCCTGCACGTGAACACGCGGCTGGTAATTCAAGCCGGCACGAAAGCGGTAAATCTTCCGCAGAGCAACCTCACGTTCCAGGACGTGCACGGACAAGAGCACACAATCTATCTCCCGATCGTAAATCTGGCGCCAGGTGCGCGGCTGGATCTGTGGGTGAGCGAGGATGGCTCGACGTACTTCGGCGCCCCGCTGCAGACCGCGCCTGAGTTCTCCCTACTGGCGCGTCCGAGTGAATCGAGCCTGACGAATCCCTATGTGGCCATGCAGCCTGGCTTCATCGTGGAGGAGGTGGGGGCCGATTACCGGCTGCCCGTGAACATCGCCTTCGTGCCGGATCCAGGCCCCGAGCCGGACGACCCGCTGTACTACGTGACCGAGCTGTACGGCTCGATCCAGGTCGTCACTCGCGACGGGACGAAGATGGAGTTCGCCACGGGGCTGCTCGATTACAACCCGCAAGGCCCGATCTCCGGCACCGGCGAGCAGGGGCTTACGGGCATCGCGGTCCAGCGCGATCCGAGCAATCCCGAAGTTTACAACCTGTACGTCGGGATGCTGTGGGACAATGGGGCGCCGCCCGCGGGCGAGGTTCACTATCCGAAGGTCGAGAGAATCACCAGCGCGCCCGGCGGGCTGTCGATGGCCTCGCGCACGGTGCTGCTCAACATGCAGCCGGAAACGCAGGGGCAGTCGCACCAAATTTCGAACATCTCGATCGGACCCGACGGCAAGCTGTACGTCCACAACGGCGACGGCTTTACCGCCAGCACGGCGCAGAACCTGGATTCCTTTCGCGGAAAGGTTCTGCGCATGAACCTCGACGGCACGGCGCCGGCGGACAACCCCTTCTACAACGCCGCCAATGGAATCAACGCGCGCGACTACGTCTTCGCTTATGGCCTCCGCAATCCCTTCGGCGGCGCCTGGCGGGCGTCGGACGGCAAGCACTACGAAGTGGAAAACGGCCCGAGCGTCGATCGGCTGGCTCAGGTCAACCGCGGGGTGAACTACGGCTGGACAGGTTCCGACGCGTCGATGCAGACCAATGCGATTTACAATTGGAATCCCTCGCACGCGCCGGTGAACATCGCGTTCGTTCAGGAGGAGACGTTCGCCGGCAGCCGCTTCCCGCTGGCGAAGATGGACCACGCGTTCGTCAGCGAATCGGGGCCCACTTATGCTCAAGGGGCGCAGTCGCGGGGCAAGCGGATCGTTGAGTTCGTGCTGGATGAAGAGGGCAATCGGATCGGCGGACCGACGACTCTGGTCGAGTACCGCGGCACGGGGTTTAGCACGATTGTTGGTCTGGCCGCGGGACCGGACGGCTTGTATTTCACCGAACTGTACGAGGACTCGGGCGAGAACGGCGGCCCCACAGGCGTGGGGGCTCGCGTATTCCGCGTCCGGTATATTGGCCACGAAGCCGGCGATTATGACCGCGACAACGAAGTGACCGGCGCCGACTTCTTGAATTGGCAACGCACGCTAGGCTCTGCAGCCAATCTGAGCGCCGACGGCGACAACAGCGGCGTCGTCGACGCGGGCGATCTAACGGTCTGGGGCAATGCGTTCGCGAACCAGGCGCCGGCCTTGGCCGCATCAGCGGCGCCTGCGACCCACGTGATTGAG
>DASVCM010000778.1:0-2094 GCA_036381635.1 Lacipirellula sp. | reverse complement strand
GGCAAGCCTGAGTAAAAGCTCAACTCGTCGAAGTAGCCGCGGCCGATGAGACGGCGAAGAAACGGCATCCGCCCTTTAGCCATGGCCAGGTCGAGCTGCCTTCGCGACAGGCCGTCGATCTGCAGGATGATCAGTCCCGGCTCGTCGCTGTGCGGCGCCGAGACGTCCCGACTCAGCAGTTGTGCAACCCATCGGGTACGGCTAAACTTCCGCCCGATGCGCCGCTTGAGACGAACAAACTGGCTAATCAAGTTGGGTCCTCGTGGCGTCGGTTTCGACAACCGCCGCGGTGAGCGCGGACGTCTTTTCGACAAAGAGATTCCATTCGATCTCCAGCCGGGCTAACAGCCGGTCCCAAGGCCCGGGATCGGCATCGGGTCCGTCGCCATATTCGTCAGTCAGCTTCTGATATAGCGCCAGCATCTGATCGGCGCAAACATCAAGGCCGACCTCTCGCACCGAAGCTCGGGCTGACTCGCCGAGTGCGCGCAGCGCCCGCCGATCTTGGGTCAAGTCGGCCAGTACGTCGGCGAATTCTTCTTCGGCGGCGTTGCCGGGAAGCAGCCGGCCATTCGATTCGCCGAGCACATCGCGAACCCCCGGCCCGTCGAGAGCAACTACGGGCGTTCGCGCCGCCATAGCCTCGGCCAGCACCATGCCCTGAGTCTCGGATTGGGAACTGAACGCGAATACATCCATGGCCGTATAGGCGTCAACCAGATTCTGGCCCATTTGGCTGCCCGCCATGATGATTCGCTCCGGGCGAGCTCGCTGGCCGACGGTTTCGACGAGGGCGTCCTCGTAATCGCCCGTTCCGACCACGACCAGGATTGCCTCCGGCTGCTTCTCGAGAAATAGGCCAAGTGCCCGCGAGAGGAAATCAAGGTTCTTCTCCGCGGCCAGGCGGCCCACATGCCCTACTACCAGCGCATCGTGGGGAATCTTGAAGCGACTCCGAAATCGGCGACCGTCGCCGTTCCCGAATGTCTCCAGATCGATTCCTGTTGGAATCGCCGAGATCGGCGTCGTCACCTTGCGCTGCAATAGCAGGTCGGCAATGCTCCGACTGGGGGCGATTACATGGGTGCAGAGATTGCAGTATTCCGTCGCCATTTGAATGGCCACCCGCTGCAGCGCCTCCGAATCCATGGGCACGTACCGGGTGTACTGCTCGTACAGCGTGTGATGCGTGAACACCAGCGGCCGGTTGCGGGTCCATGCTGCGCGCAGCGCCGCGTCGCCCAGCAGGAACGGATGGTGACTGTGAATGACGTCGGGCCGGAAGTCGTCAAGAAACTCGGCGATCAGCCCCGGCTGCGGAATGGTCACCGAGAAGTCGCTGCCGTTGAAACGCTGCAGCGCCGGCGTTCGCAGCACATACTCGTTGGACTCCGCTCCGCCTTCAAACTCTGGCGCCACAATCCGCACATCGTGCCCGCGGCGGCGAAACTCATTCTCATACGTGCTCACCGAGCGCGCGACGCCGCCGACGTGCGGGAGATACGTGTTGGTAAACATCACAATCTTCACGGCTGCACGCCCTCGGCGAATTCATGGCGCCCCTGCGAGGCGACTGACTCGTCAACTCGTTCAAGCGGGACCGGGACGCTCGCATCCACGTTCGTCCGCCTGCGAAAGCCGGGCGCCTCGACGTCAATGAGCGGCGGGCGGCCTCGCCAATCGGCTTCGAGAGTGAGCGTCGGCTGTTCCGCTGTCGGCTGAACGCGGACCGTCACTTTGCCCCAGGGCGTTAACGTCGGCCCAAACGCCGTTCCAACGTCTCCCTCCAGCCATTCGGTGAATAGGCCGGAGCCGATGACAAGCCGCTGGCCTTCCTCGCGAATGAAGCAGTTGCGAATCATCATGACCCACTCCGCGGCCGCCCAGCCGTGCTGGCCGTCGCCCATGCAGCCGCCGCCGCTTTGGGGATGAATCGCCTCGGGCCACTGACCGGTGGGCGACGCCCTGCGGGCGACCGCTTCGATGAGCTCGCGATACCGCTGGTCGCCCGCTCGCAGTAGCGTCTGGGCAATGTCGAGAGTCAGATAGGCATTCACGCCTGAATGGATGACATCCTGAAAGAACCCGCCATCC
>DASVCM010000777.1:0-3331 GCA_036381635.1 Lacipirellula sp. | reverse complement strand
CTCCTGCTGGGTCGGCAGCCGCCCCATCCACACTGCGTCGAAGCCGATCCGCTCAAGCGTCTCCAGCGGCTCGCCCTGCCATTGGATGATTCGCGGCACGGCGGGCGGCGTCGGGGGCGTTGCGCCGGGCTGCACGGGCGTCTGGGCCGCCGCCTGCACGATCATCGACGCCGAATCCACGCGTTCCGCCGGTCCCTCGCCGTTGGCGAAAACGCCGTGCACGCTCAACTGATCGACGAGGATCTCTGTCGTCCCTGGCCCGCCTGGGGCGAAGATGACAAGTTGCGAGACAAAGGCGCCGCGCTCGTCGATGTCGCCGTCTCGCTGGGCCCGCGCCACGCGCGCTTGATCGGCAAGGTGCGCGGGCAGATCGGCCAGCTTAATTTCCTGCCAACCCCCCGCAGCCGCAGTCTCGCCGCCGCGTAGGAGCAGTTCCCGCGGCTTGCCTGTGCGCGGGTCGATCGACCTCGGCAGCACGACGGTCGCCGCCATTTGGGCCCCCGGCCGGTTGCACAGCACCCAGGCCGATAGCTGCAGCTCTTGAATCACCGGCGCCGGCGGGATGTCATAGCCCAATTGTGCTGTCATGCCGGAGGGCACAGCCAACTGCACCAACTCCGAAGCCGCGCCGAACTCGCCGCTTCCCTGCTCAATCGTCTGTCCAAGCAGCCGGACCGATGCGCCCGCGTTCAGTAGTCGCAGCGCCGGCTCCGTGCCATCCATATTGTCTAGTAGCGCCGGCGCCGCTGACCCGGGCGCCGGCGGTCCGTCGGCCCTCGAGAAACAGGCGTCCGCTGTCAGCAGCGCAGCGGTCGCCGCAAAGCCCAAGCAAAAGCGAACAATCTCGCGCCAATTGATGCGCGCGGGCGTGAACATGAGTAAAATGCACTGCGCGGACGTTAGAGGGCAGGGGCCGCCGTTTCGGTCGGCCGTCGACAAGTCTGCGAGATGCGGCGATTGTCCGCCGGCGAGCGGCCGTGGCGCGTTGCCAATTGGCAACACCACCCCGCTTACCGGCAGTTCGTCGTAACTGGGGCTTGTATCAGCGTTTCCGCCCGGCGGCCAGACCAGGTCGTTGACATTCGGCGACACGGCCTCGTCCCGTTTGCCCGGCGGCGCCAAACGGTTGCCGCGTTGCAAGTCCAGTAGTTACAATGCGTTGCGGCAGCGGACCTGCGGGTCATCCGCCGTCGCGGCACGCCCAGTGCCTTCAGAGGGTGGCACCATTCGCCACTCGGAGAAGCATCCCATGAGCAGCTCGCCCAACTCCCTCACCGCCTCCCAAGACCAGGCGCCGGCCGACCTGGTGCGGCTTTACGAATCGATCCACAACCTCCCCGAGCCGTACGCCGCCCAGCTAGCCCCACTGGTCGATGCGGTCATGGAAAGCACCAAGCGACGCCGCCGCATCCTGACGCTGGTTCAGGACGCGCTTAGCCAGTTGCGGCTCGACATGAAATACCTGATGTTTGACCTGGAGGCGACCCGTCGCGAACGTGACGAATACCGCTTGAAGCTTGAGGAGTAATGCCCAACCGTCCCATAGGGGGCGACCGACGGTTGGCTGGAGTTTGTATGCAAATGACGAATTCCCGAATGACGAATGACCAGTGGGGTTTCCAGGTCCTGCCATTCGTCATTCGTCATTCGTCATTCGTCATTTAATCTTAACGGCTGCCGCCGCGAGCCAGTCAAACGTAGGTTCCCCTTTTGTGCGCGATGGCCACCACACTCACGGCGGAAAAGTTGGCCCAGCGGGCGATGGAGGTCAACATCCTCACCGAGCAGGATCTGCAGCCGGTGTGGAGCGAGTTCGGCACCAACAACGTTGACTTCGAGCCCTTCAAGCAAGCCCTCGTCCGCCGCGGCCTGCTGACCAACTATCAGCTCGATCGTCTGGCCGAGGGCTACAAGACCGGCTTCTTCTTCGGCGATTATAAGATTCTCTACGGCGTCGGCGCCGGCACCTTCGCCCGCGTCTTCCGCGCGACGCATCGCCACACGGGCGCGCTGTTCGCCATCAAAGTGCTGCGGAACCGCTACAGCCGCGACCCGGCGGTCTCCGACATGTTCCGCCGCGAGGGCGAGCTTGGCGCCCAGCTCAAGCATCCCAACATCGTCGGCATCCACGAGGTGTACTCCAAGGGGGCCGTCCACTACCTCGTGATGGACTTCGTCGAGGGCCAGAACCTGCGCGATTTCTACAAGGTCCGCGGCCGGTTTGAGCCGCTCGAGGCCACGCGGATCGTCGCCGACATGATGGCCGGCCTCACTTACTCTTTTCAGAAGGGCATTTCGCACCGCGATCTCAAGATGTCGAACGTGATCGTTTCCAGCGATGGCGACGCGAAGCTGCTCGACTTCGGGCTGGCCGGCCTGGGCGATGCGGTCGAAGGCGAAGCGAACCCGCGCACCATCGACTACGCCGGCCTGGAGCGGGCCACCAACGTCCGCAAGGACGACGCCCGCAGCGATATCTTCTTTGCCGGCTGCATTTACTATCAACTGCTCTCCGGCCGCGCGGCGCTGGCCGAAACCCGCGAGCGCTCACAGCGGCTCAGCAAATCGCGCTACAGCGACATCAAGCCGATCCTGGACGTGCTGCCGACGATTCCGCTGCCATTTGCGCGCGTCGTCACCAAAGCCATCGAATTCGATCCGGCGCGCCGCTACCAGACGCCTGGCGAAATGCTCGCCGACCTGAAAGTGGCCGCCAAACGCGTTGCCGAGGCCAAAGACAGCGGCGATCTGCAGGAAGGCCAGGAGCTGCTCGAAGGCCAGCTCGACGACGGCACGTCTCGCAAGCTGATGGTCGTCGAGTCCGACCACAAGATGCAGGACATCTTCCGCGAGCTGTTCAAGAAAGTCGGCTACCGGGTGCTGGTAACCAGTGATCCCGAGCGGCTGTTTCAGCGTTTGTACGACGATCCCAAGTCGGCCGACATCCTCTTGATCAGCTCGGGCCAGATTGGCCGCGAGGCCCTTGAAGCCTTCAACAAGCTCGGCCAGGACAAGCGGACCAGCGGCCTGCCTGTCGTGCTCCTGCTAGGCGAATCTCAAGCCGCCTGGATGAAAGAAGCCGCCGGCGGCCCCAAACGCCTCGTCGCCAAGATGCCGGTGAAGCAGAAGGAACTCCGCCACGCGATCCTCGCGGCGCTGGCGGCAAATTAGCAGATGGGAGGGCGAGGCTCCCGCCGAGCCGAGCGTCGCTCACCGCTTTGTGGCTCGGCGGGAGCCTCCCCTCCCGAACTGCTTCACGCCAGAATCTCACGCACCACTCGCCCGTGCACGTCGGTCAGCCTGAACTGCCGTCCCTGGTAGGTGAACGTTA
>DASVCM010000776.1:0-6227 GCA_036381635.1 Lacipirellula sp. | reverse complement strand
CGCGAAGCACGTGCCAACGCTCTAAGCGAATTCTGCGTCAATCTCTGGCGCCTCGATTTAACCCTGCGGAACGTCACGGATGGCCGCTGCAGCTTAATTGCCGGCCAATGGCAACGTACGCAACGTCGGCCTCGATGTAGCCGGACCGCCACGCGGTCCGGGGGGTCGCGGAGGCGAGATGGCGAAATCGTTTGGCGGTGCCGTCTAGAGGCCGCAGGCCTTCCGGCTAGCGGAAGTTCGGCATGGTATAATGCAGTGGCAAGCTCTCACTCACGTCCTCCGATGGCCAACGCGATGAAAACGCTCCTGACCCGCGAACAAATTGGCGATCAATTCGATTCGGAATGGATTCTTGTTGAGGATCCGGAGACGGACGAGTCATTTCAGGTTCTGCGCGGGCATGTGATTGCCCACAGCAAGGATCGTGACGAAGTCTATCGCCGTGCTGCGGATGCGAAGCCAAAGCGATTTGCGATCCTGTACACGGGATCGCCTGCCGCCAATACTGCGATCGCGCTATGACGTATCGATTCGACGCGGGCGGCGGGCTGATTGTCGTGGCCGCTGAAATCGAAGGGCCGACTGGCTCCGCCATTGTTCGCATGGCTCTCGATACCGGTGCGACGTGTACCCTGGTCAATTCTTTAATATTAGTCGCCGCTGGCTATGACTTGGCGCTGGCCAAGGATCGCATCGAGGTCACCACGGGCAGCGGCGTCGAATATGCGGCCAAGGTTGAACTGACGAAGATGGCGGCATTAGGCATGAAGCGATACGAGTTGCCTGTGCTGGCTCATACGCTCCCGCCGAGCGCTGGAGTAGATGGTCTCTTGGGAATCGACTTCTTTGCTGGGCGCACGCTTACAATTAATTTTGCTAGCGGAGAGCTAGGCGTCTCTTAGGCGCGCTTTGCTACTCGGTAAGATCGTCTCGTAGCTTTCGAATGCATTTCAGCACTTCGGATCGGTGCTTGGCGACGATCGTCCATTTTGGCAATCGACTCGCCAAGGTGGCATTGCGAATACGCAGTCGTTGCGCGACCTCCTCAGGCAGAGCGGTGCGATGATCAGCTTCAATGTAGGACTCTAGGAAGGTTAGGTGTTCGATGTTGAACGCCCAGAGAACGTGGCCGCAGCAAGGGGTCTGGAGCCAGAGCGGCAAATGGAAATACCAGTCATATGGTTCGTTGGGCGACCAGCCAGACAAGCGGCGTTCTTTGAGAAAGCACGCAGTGAGCGCATGTGAGTTTTCCGAATGGCCGTCGAGTGTATTCACCGTTGCGAACAACCTGCGCGCATGAATCGCAACGCGGGCATCGCACCAAGAAGAGATCGGCGAATGAATAAATCGACGTGCCGTCGTCATCATGTCGTGTTTGCATATCAGGGATTACTCTCCGCATGGACGAAATCGACCAGCGCGCGCACGTTGTCGACCGGTGTTTGCTGCAGCACGCCGTGGCCGAGGTTGAAAATATGCCCCGGACGATTGGCGGCCGCATCGAGCACTGATTCGGCTTGCTGCTGGATTACCTCGCGAGAGGCAAGCAACACCGCGGGATCCAGATTTCCTTGCACTGCACGGTCGTACCCAACGGCTTTCCAGGCGTCAGCCAGGCTGATTCGCCAGTCGACGCCGATGACGTCGCCGCCCGCCTCCGCCATATGCGGCAGTAGCGCAGGATTGCCGGTGCCGAAATGAATCAACGGCGCGCTCCGATTTAGCTCCGTGGCGATCGTCCGCACATACGGCAGCACGAACTGGCGATAGTCGGCGGGAGACAAACACCCCACCCAGCTATCGAAAAGCTGTACGGCTTGGGCGCCTGCGGCGATTTGCGCGTTGAGGTAGCGAGCGATGGATCGCGCGAGCCGTTCCATGAGCTCCCGCCAGGCGGCCGGCTCGCGGTACATGAGCGTCTTGGTGTGCAGGAATGTCCGGCTGCCGCCCCCTTCGATCGCATAGCTGGCCAGCGTAAATGGCGCCCCGGCGAAGCCAATCAGCGGAATGTTCGCCGGCAGGTCGCGGCGGGTTTGCGTCACCGTCTCGAACACGAAGTGGAGCGACTCGGTAGTTTCCAGCTCAACGATCCGATTGACGTCGCCGGCGGCTCGCACCGGGTTGTTGATCTGCGGCCCGTCGCCGGGAGAGAACTCCAGTTCCAATCCCATCGGCTCAAGAATCGGCAGCAGGTCGGAGAAGATGATCGCCGCATCAACGTTCAGCCGCTCGACCGCGGTACACATCACCTCGCTGCAGAGGTGCGGATTCTTGCACAGTTCGAGAAAGGTCATCTTCTCGCGAACCGCGCGATACTCGGCCATGTAACGACCCGCCTGCCGCATGAGCCAGACGGGCGTGTACGGAACGCTTTCTCGCCGGCAGGCCCGCATGAAGGGACTGTCGTGCCACGGCGGCTTGGCGCCGCCGTCGACGTCGCGTGGCTTGCGGGCGGCAACGGATAGGACCGTGACGTCGCCGGTTCGCTTTCGTTTCAGCAATTCTCCTGCGTGTTCCGCGACTTCGCTGATCAGTTGGCCGAGCTTCGGATGAGACGGCTCGAAGTCGACCGGTATTTCGAGCTCGCGCAACGTTTCGCTGGTCGTCGGGCCGACGGACGCAATCAAGGAGTTTGCCAGGCTCTCGCGTAGGCGGTTCTCTAAGTTCATTTCACGAGCCAGGCGCAATAGGTGCACCGCTTGCTGCGCCGACGTAAACATGACGACGTCTACCTGACCAGCAGCAATGCGTTCAACGTTCGCCCTCAGCGGGCCGACGTCTTCCGGTAGATCCCAGCGATAGACCTTGAACGATTCCACCGAGGCGCCGCGGGCTTCAAGCCCTGCGATGAGGCTGACGTTCGGCACGCCGTACTCCTGGACGGCGACGGTTTGATTGGCCACCGGCAGGCGCGAGTCAATCTCCGCCAGCACCTCGCGCCACGTGTTCGGTTCGGGAACGACGATCGTCGGTTTGATCTCGACTTCCTTAAGCACCGCCAGCGGCTTCGGCCCGCGAACGACCGTTTTTACGTCGGCGAGCGCGTGCAAAAACCGGTCGCGGCCGACATGCCGCTGGGCGCGGTCGATCATCTCTCGGGCGCCGCCGCCGGTGAGCAGCAGGACCACATCAATCTGGCCCGTGATGAGCCGATGCGCAAACTCCACGACCGAGCGGTCGGCGCTCACGGGAATCTCGCGCATCGAAGGGCTGACAAACGGTACGCCGCCGAAACGCTCGATCATGCGAACGACGTCGTCGGCGCGACGGCTTTCGAACGCGGCGACTCGAAGCTGATTGAAGGAACCGGTGGAATGCATGGCACCCATCTTACCCGGCAGGCGGACGCGGCACATGGAGAGGAACTTGGTGAATTGTCAACTACCCCAAACGAGGCGTGGCGAGAATCGGCAATCGGCGAATGCAAGCGGGCGTTAATTGCAATTCGCAAAAAGTTGCTTGACACTGCGCAGCAACTTCGCAAAATGTCCGTTGGCTTGGGACAGGAAGTTGATTGCAAAACGGCTCTCCTCAGGCGCGGCGGGACAGGCGGCGCGTCTTATTCATAGCGTCACTGCGCGGCTTCGCATCTGGACCGCGAGGCGGCAACCGTGTGGGGGTGCTACGCGTAGCGCCATGCATTGTGAGGTGGTGCGCGCCATAGTCGTGGCACGGCGGCGGGAGTTTGCTCGTTTATTGGGAACTGGCTTTCCGTTTCGTGGAGACGCTCAGATCGCAATTATCGTTCAATTGCTTTTGGGGCGATTGGGCGCCAGCAGTACATTGGGGGGCGACGACAGACCGGAGCGACAGTCGGCGGTTGTGCACATTCCATAGCCGCGAACTCGGATGTCCTCCCCAGTTTTTTGCTTGGCGAGGCTACAGCGGGGCTCATGGTATGATGCCATGAGCCCCGTTCTCGTAGTATCGCACTCCATTGCCGCGCGTTGCGGCGTCGCGTTATGGCTTTTGCGCTGATTGCCCTCGGCTCGAATCTGGGCGATCGTGCGGCCCAGCTGCGGCAAGCCGTTGACGCGCTTGCGAAACTGCCGCAAACGCACCTCCTCGCGCGAAGCCGTTGGCATGAGACAGCGCCGGTCGGTGGAGCGGCAGGGCAGGGGCCGTTTCTGAATGCCGCGGCGCTGCTAAGCACCTCGCTCTCACCGGCGGAACTTCTGCGACGCCTAAGCGCCATCGAATCGGAACGCGGCCGAAAGCGAGACGAGCGCTGGTCGGCTCGCACGCTGGATCTGGATCTTCTGCTGTACGACGAGTTAGTCATTGACTCCGCCGAATTGACGATACCCCACCCGCGAATGGTCTATCGGCCGTTCATTCTGGCGCCGGCTGCGGAAGTAGCTCCGTGGATGCTGCATGCCGAAAGTGGTTGGACGGTCGGCGGATTGCTTCGCCATCTGCAAGAAGCTCCGCCTTCGATTGGCGTCGCCGGAGACGCTGACGCCGTGAAACAGGTTGCGGGCAAGATTAATGGCTGGCTCGCCAGCGCCGTTTCAAACGGGAGCCATGTCGCCGAGGAGCCTCCAACGGTGTCGCCATGGCGGATCGCGGATCGGCATCCGCGACTTTTACTTGCCGCCGACGCCCCCGCTGGCATCGAGAAGCGGCGATTGCGTAAAATCTTTAATCTGCCGACGACAGGGCCGGTCGCCTGGATTTCCGCGGAGACAACGTCGCCTGAGCTGGACGAGGCGCTTGCGGCTGTCCGCGCGGTCTGGCCGGCGTATGCCCGATGACCGCCGCTACGAAAGCAACTTCTTGATGCCCGCCGCAACGATTCGACCCCTGAGCGTGATCCCTAGCGGGCAAGAGATTCGCGCCGCGGTGCTGACAGCGCGCCAAAACGGCGAAACGGTCGGCTTCGTCCCCACCATGGGCGCCTTGCACGAGGGGCATCTCAGCCTTGTGGATGCTGCCAACGCCGAATGCGACCGCGTTGTCGCGAGCATCTTTGTAAATCCGACCCAATTCGGTCCCAACGAAGATTTTGCCAAGTACCCGCGGCCGCTGGACCGCGATCTCGACCTGCTTCGCGATCGCGGCTGCGATTGGGTCTTCGTGCCTCATGCGGCGGAAATGTATCCGGCGGGGTTCGATACCTCCATCGATGTCGGCGCGGTCGCCGAGCCGTTGGAAGGGGCGGCCCGGCCTGGGCACTTCCGCGGCGTCGCGACGGTGGTCCACAAGCTGTTCCAGCTCGTGCCGGCCGACCGCGCCTATTTCGGGCGTAAGGATTATCAACAGACGCTGGTCGTGCGGCGGATGGCGGCGGACCTGAACATGCCGATTGAAGTTCGAGTGTGCCCCATCGTCCGGGACGTCGACGGCCTGGCTCTAAGCTCGCGGAACGCGTACCTGTCCACGGAAGAGCGACGGCGAGCCCTGTCCCTAAGTGGCGCCCTGCGGTTGGCCGAATCGGCCTATGCGGCCGGCGAGCGAAGCGCCGAGACCCTCCGCAAGCAAATGCTCGCGCACATTAGCGCCGTTGGCGGCGTAGAAGTCGAATATGTGGCCATTGTCCACGACGGGACCGTTGAAGAGATCGCGATCGTCGACGGTCCGGCGACGATCGCCATCGCCGCCCGCGTCGGCGCGACTCGCCTTATCGACAACCTGCAGATCGGCTAAGGTTGTCGCTCCCTATGTGCTCTGAACTTTTTCGCATTCCGATCGCCTGGGACGGCGTCCCCATTTTTGGGTACGGCGTGCTGCTGCTGGCGTGGCTGGGGTTTAGCGCCTGGGGGATCGCCACGACGGCCAAAGCCACCACCTGGTCGACGGCCGTCAAAGCTCATCTGCCGACGGTGCTCATTATCGCAGCGGCCATCGCGATCTTCATTCCGCGGTACTTTTCCGATGGCGTGCCCATCCGCGGCTACGGCGTGATGGTGCTGATCGGATCGGTCGCCGGCATCGCGCTGGCCGTGTATCGAGCACAGCAAGCCGGCGTCGCCGCCGAGGAGATCATGGGCCTGGCGGTAGCGATGTTCATTCTCGGCGTGATCGGCGCCCGGCTGTTTTACGTGATTGAGTATTGGGACGAGCGGATCCGCCAGGCCGATTGGCTTTCGACGATCAAGGCGGCGCTCAGCTTCACCGAAGGCGGCCTGGTGGTTTACGGCGCCTTCATCGGCGCCATGCTCGGATTCGCGATCTATGTCCGGCGGCGGCATTTGCCGGCGCTGGCGATTGCCGACATGATCGCCGCC
>DASVCM010000775.1:0-2715 GCA_036381635.1 Lacipirellula sp. | reverse complement strand
CCCTACCCCTCGCTTGTCCGCCCACTTAAAATGGACCGCTGGCGCCCGAGAATCCGCTCACCGGTCGGCTCGTACGACGAACTGCCCACATGGCTGAAGACTATTACGCTACCCTCGGCGTCGAGCGCAGTTCCTCCGCCGAGGACATCAAGAAGGCGTATCGTAAGCTGGCCCGCAAGTACCATCCGGATGTTAACCCGGACGATCCCAAGGCCAAGGAAAAGTTCCAGCAGGTGCAAACCGCCTTCGACGTGCTCAGCGACCCCAAGAAACGCGAACTGTACGATCGCTATGGCAGCGCGTATGAATCAGTCCACGCCGCCGGAGGCGGCGGGCCGCGTACTTGGTCCAGCGGCGGTCCCGGCGGCGCCGGCGGCTTTGAGGTCAACTTCGAAGACCTCTTCGGCGGCGGAGGGGGAGGCGGCGCCGCGAGCTTCGCCGACCTCTTCAAGCAATTCAACCAGCGCGGCGGCTCGTCTCGACCCCGCCGCGCGACAGCCGCGCCCGGCGCCGACCTGGAGCACGACCTCGAAGTCCCGTTCGCCACCGCTGTGCTCGGCGGCGAGGCGCAGATCGCTGTCCGCCGCGACGATGGACGAACCGAAACCATCCGCGTGAAGATTCCCGCCGGCATCGAGAGCGGCAAGAAGATCCGGCTCCGCGGCCAGGGCGAACCAGGCGGGGGCGGCGGCCCGCCGGGCGACATTCTCATCCGCGTCGAGGTGGCGCCCCACCCCGCCTTCCGGCGGCATGGGAAACGGCTCGAAGTTACCGTGCCGATCACGCTCGCCGAAGCCCTACGCGGCGGGAAGATCGACGTACCCACGCCGCACGGCACGATCAGCCTGACCATTCCGCCTGGCGTCTCCAGCGGCCGCAAGCTGCGGGTAAAAGGCCACGGCGTCCGCCCCGCCAGTGGCGAGCCCGGCGATCTGTTCGCGGAGTTGCAGATCGTTGTGCCGCCCACGCTGTCTGAGGAAGACCGGCAGCAAATGGCCGCGATCGCCGAGAAATACCACGACGCCCCGCGAGCCGAATTGCGGTGGTGAGTCGCAACTCGCGAGCGAAACTCCAGCTTTATTCATTTAGCCCCGCCGCTCGCGGCGGGACCGCGGGCCGAGCCCCGCAGCTAAATGGCGTTTCCCGAATGGCCAGCTACCACATGCTGCACTTCCTATTAATTGCCGAGGCCGCGCGAGAAAAATTGCCGCCTCCGACGCGGGCGGCGGCGATCATGGCCATCATTGGCATCGCCCTGTTAGGTATGCTGTTGGTAGTGATCATCCTGCTTGGCGGGCACTGGGTTCGCCGACAAGGGAGTTACCGCCGCAGCCCATCGGTGCCGCCGGACCGCCGGCCGATTCGAACCGACGCGTCTTCTGAGACATCGGACACACAACCTGAACGTGCGCAGAACAACGATACGACCAGCGACACGGCAGAGACGGTGATTACCCGCGATACCCGCAAACAAGAAAAGCCGTCCCCTTGAGTCAGTTCAGATATCCGCGCTCGCACCGACTGCTAAAGACCGCGGAGTTCGACCGCGTGTTCCAGCGACGCCGTTCGCAATCCGATGGCGTGCTCGTGCTCTACGCCTGCGCGAACGGGCTCGATCACTCGCGACTGGGCATGGTCGTGTCTCGCAAAGTCGGCAGCGCCGTGATGCGTGCGCGATGGAAGCGATGCCTCCGAGAGGCGTTCCGGCTATCACAGCGTGAGCTTCCCGCCGGCCTCGATCTGGTCGTCTTGCCTCGTGCGGGGATCGAGCCAACGACGCCGATGGTTCGCGAGTCACTAGGCACACTGGTTGCGAAATTGGAACGCCGGCATAGAGTCAGAGAATCCTCATAGCTGCTGCAGCGATAGCAGGCTGATGAAAAGCCAACTCATAAGTCGGGCCACAAAGCTACCAGGGCTGGCAATGATTGCAGCCGTCCGCTGCTACCAGTATCTCATCAGCCCGTGGCTCCCCGCACGGTGTCGCTATCAGCCGACCTGCAGCCAGTACTTCATTGATGCGGTGCGCAAGCACGGCGCCATCCGCGGGACTTGGCAGGGGGTGCACCGCATCTGCCGCTGCCACCCCTGGGGCGGCAGCGGGTACGACCCGCCGTAGGGAAGGGGCCAGCAGACAGGGGACAGAGGCCAGTTCAACCATTTACTGGCCACTGGCCTCTGACGACTGGCGACTCCTACTCTTGACCCCCCTCGCCAGCACTCGTATCCTCCGCACCCTCTCGGTGCAGAATCGGGCCGCGCGCAAGGCTGCGCGCGCCTCAACGGCGACGGAGCGCAAACGTCATGATCAGCTATCGCAACACCGGCGGCCCGCCTTCGCGACGAACCGTGCTGCGCACGACCGCGGCTTTTGCACTGCAGTCGATGGCGCTCGGTTGCATGGGCCCCATCTTTCGTCCGCAAAGCCCTGACGCTGCGCTTACCACTGTTGAAGACGAGCGCCCCGGCGCCACGCGATTGGTCAGCTCCGTTGCGCACCCCTACGGAATGAACTATGTGAAGATCGAGAACGTCGCCCTGGTGACAGGACTCGATGGAACGGGCGAAGATCCCGCGCCTTCTCCGCAGCGCGCTGCGCTATTAGCCGAACTGAATAAGCGCGAGATCAAAAACCCAAACGAAGTCCTCGCCTCGCCCAACACGGCGCTGGTCCTGGTCAAGGGATATCTCCGGCCCGGCATTCAAAGCGGCGAT